>NZ_JACRSR010000003.1 GCF_014384795.1 Gehongia tenuis
TCGACACGGCATTCAAACCGGAGGTCATGCGATTTTTCGGTGTGCAGCGGCAAGCTTACACCACTAAGCGAGATACTTCCGGGGGTTATGCGCGAAATCATACGAACGGCGAATAGAGCCGAGGAGGAGGCAGCGAATGAATAAAATTTGCATCGTCGGCAATCTAACCAAGGACCCGGAGCTTCGTGCCACGGAACAGGGGAATGCGGTATGCAGTTTCACGGTGGCGGTGAACCGCCGCTATAGGGATCAGGACGGCAACACGCCCACGGATTTTATTCCGGTGGTAGTCTGGCGTGATCTTGCGGAGAACTGCGCCAAGTATCTCGCCAAAGGGCGAAAGGTGGCTGTAAGCGGGGCGCTGCAAATCAGGAGCTATACGGATAGGGACGGCGTGAAACGGTGGGTATCGGAGATACAGGCCAACGAGGTGGATTTCCTCACGCCAAGGGGCGAGTCCTCGAAGGATGAAGCGCCAGCCAAGCGGGAGCAGGATGCGCATTCGGCGCCGCCCAAGGACGATTGGGTGAGCGAGGCCCAGGCGGCGGACCCGTTTCCGTGGGAGTAGAGGAAGATGAGACCTGACGCGCTTACTCACCTCAGCCTGTTTACCGGGATCGGCGGTCTGGACCTGGCGGCGGAGTGGGCGGGATTTCACACGGTTGGGCAGTGTGAATGGGCGGATTATCCGACCCGGGTGCTGGAAAAACATTGGCCGGATGTGCCGAGATGGCGGGATATCCGGACGCTGACCAAGGAGAGTTACCATGAGCGGACAGGACTTCGAACAGTTGACGTTATTTCCGGCGGGTTCCCCTGCCAGCCGTTCAGTGTGGCCGGGAAGCGAAGAGGCAAGGCAGATGACCGTTACCTCTGGCCGGAAATGCTGCGAGTTATTTCAGAGCTCAAGCCCGCTTGGGTTGTTGGAGAAAATGTTGCTGGAATCGTCAATATGGCGCTCGACCAGGTGCTATCTGACCTGGAAGGTCAGGGGTACGCCGCAAGGACGTTTGTTGTTCCGGCTTGCGCCGTCGACGCCCCGCACAGGCGGGACAGATGCGCGATTATTGCGTGCGCCAACAATTTGGCCCACGCCGAGCGCGTCGGACACGGGCAGGACGGCGCTGAATCCGATTATGACCCGAAACGGGACCATACGTCACCAAAACAAACAAGGCGGGCAGAGCTTTGCGAGACTGGACCAGGTTGCGGCACTGTTCCCGACGCCCAGAGCGCGGGAAAGCGGGGATTATCAATACAGCCGTGGGAATCACGACAAGCCGGTGCTTACGTTGAGCGGTTACGCCAAGATGTACGCCACGCCGGTTGCAAGGGACCACAGGACGGGGACGGGGCAGCAATACCCGAGGAGCCGCAATTTAAGCGATCAAGTAGCGACGGAGGGGCATGGTGGCCGGCTGAACCCGGCGTGGGTCGAGTGGCTGATGGGATACCCCATAGGGTGGACCGACTTAGATGCCTAGGCAACGCGGTGGTGCCGCAACAATTCTACCCGTTTTTCGCGGCGATTGCGGAGGTGGAGAGTGGTCATGGGCAGGCGGACTAAGCTTGTGATCCAGGGCACGCTGCCGGGCCTCAACGAGTACATCAATGCGGAGCGGCGCAATAAGTATCTGGCGGCGAAGCTCAAAAACCAGTCGGAGCATGTGGTCATGAGCTATGCGCGGCGCCAGCTCCATGGGGTGCATTTTGACGGACCAGTAACAATGACCTACACCTGGTACGAGCCCAGCAGGAGGCGGGACAAGGATAACGTGTCAAGCTACGGGCGCAAGGTGATCCAGGACGCGCTGGTCAAAGCGGGCGTGCTGGCCGGGGACGGGTGGAAACATATCGAGGGGTTCCGGGACCGGTTCGAGGTGGATCGGGATAATCCGAGGATTGAGGTGGAATTGGAGGTGACGCGCTGATGTACATGAATGCGGACATGCGGGACTATATCATCAGCTGTGCGGCGACCCAGTCTTACTATGACGGTCTTTTGGAACATCCGCCGGAGCGGCTCAATGTGCCGGTACGGGACGCCAGGATGGCGCGGGCTTACTGCCGGCGGGTGTTGGACGGGCTGATGGAAGGCGTGGACGAGGATCAGGCGGTGGAGCTGATCCGGTACTTTGAGAAGTGCGAGCTTCGGGTGATCCCAAACGAGCGGCTGGCGGCAAAACGGGAGATGATCGTGGTGGACCCGCGGGACATTGAGGAACTGCTGAAGGACAGCATATCGGATTGTGCGCTGTGTCTCAAAGCGTGCAAGGAGATCAAACGGTGCGAAAAGCGCAAGCGATTGCTCAAATTGGGGATTATGCCAAAGAGCGATCGGGACTGTCCATATCAGGGCAAATAAAAAGCCCCGAAAGACGGGGCAAAGAGTGAAAACGGTACTCTTAATAATGATATTATATCATAATCGGGAGGCGGGATGCAAGGGAATGATTGACATACATACGGTCCGGAATTTGAGACTGCACATAGAGGGCCTCCAGGAGCGCATAGCCAGGATCCGTGCGTCGCTGGAGGGGTCGGCGATCCGAATCAGGGATCTTCCCGGAGGAGCCTCCAAAGAGCGGGACCGCATGGCTACGGACGTGGCCAGATTGCTGGAGCTGGAGGAGCAGTTAAAAGCCCAGGTGCTGGAATACGAGACGGAGCTGATCGTCATTGACGAGGCATTGGCAACGCTGCCCAGCCTTGAACAGGAGATCATGCGGCTGCGCTATGTGGATGGGCTCAAGTGGTGGGAGGTAGGGAACAGGCTTAACTATTCAGAGGATTGGTGCAAGGAACTACATCGAAAAGCATTGCACCGTTTGGAAAATACCCACGATAACCCACTATGATCCGTGCTAAAATAGTATCGTGTAAAGCTGCAAGGCAAGCGTGCACGCAATATGTTGTGGCCGTCCGGAGATTCTTCGGGCGGCTTTGCTTTGGAATTTGGTTACAAGGGTATGAATCGCTCAGATGTATCCGAGAGATACAAGGCAGGGGTGGGAGCCGTGGAGCGATTAGGCGGAAGATGTACATAAGAAGGTCAACGATTATCCTGTGGAGAGCCCACAAGATATTTTGCGAGGGCCCAATAAATGGGAGACGGATGATGGCGAAGGACTTCTATCATGAGGCTGTATGGAAAAGACTGAGAGAACAAGCATTGATTCGCGATCATTATCTATGCCAGCGTTGTCTGCTGTCAGGCAAGTTGAAACGGGCGACTACAGTACACCACGTGTGTCCTGTGGATCGTTACCCTGCGCAGGCATTGGATATAGGCAACCTCCAGAGTGTATGCGCACAGTGTCATAACCAGTTGCATCCTAATCGAGGCCAAGGGGCAGCGGATGGACCATGCAGTTGGGATGGCGTTAGAGTGATTAAGCCCTAATACCATCCCCCCTCCCTCCAATATTATTACATTTTATTACAGGGAGCGGCTGTGGCCTGTCGTTTACACTGCAAGGGTGATTTGTCACGAAAGGGGGTATTGAGATGCCAAGAACACAAGCCGCAGCGGCAAAAGCAAGGTTGCTCAAATGGCTGAAGGATGCTGGGAATTACCAGGACTCGGACATGGAACTTGTGGATCTTTATGCGGAGACCTATGATTTCTATCAGCGGCTGCGCGCCGAGGTCTCTAAAAACGGCATGTTGTACGACTACACGAACAAGGCGGGAGCGACGAACAAAACAAAGAACCCCCTGATCATAGAAATGGCCAAGGCGGTGCAGACACTGAATGGGTTACTAAAGTCGATGGGACTAACGCCCGCTCAGCGTAAGGCATTTGGCGCAGACGCCGCTCCTTCCGAAAACGGCGGCGATGAATTTGACGATTACTGATATTGCCCCCGAGATTCTGGCCAGCAAATGTTATCAATATGCTGATGACGTGCTGCAAGGCAGAATTATTGCTTGTCGCAAAGTCATCCAAGCTTGTCAACGATTTTTGGATGACCTCCACAGGATGCGTGATCCAAAGTTTCCATGGGTATTCGATTTAGGGAAAGCTTATCGACCGATTAATTTCATCGAAAAGTTTTGTCGCCCAACAAAGGGAGAAATTGACCGAATGGAATTATTGGGATGGCAGCATTTTGTCGAGGGAAATGTATATGGCTGGATTGAAAAGACGACGGGGCTGCGCCGCTATCGTGAGGCGTTGATTCTGGTAGCCCGTGGCAGTGGAAAGAGCACGATTGTCGGCGGGAACGCCGAGTATGGGGCCAGTAAGGACGGGGAGCGCGGAGCAGAGGTGGACCTCCTGGCAAACAGCAAGGAACAGGCCGGTATCATCTTTGAGGAGTGCAAGGCCCAGATCAAAAACAGTGACCTCCTCAACAAGCATTTCCGCGCTTTGCGGAGTGTGATTTATTACGACAAAACCAACAGTAAAATCCAGCCAAGGGCGAGCGATTCTAAAAAGCTAGATGGGCTCAATCCCCATCTGGCTATTTTTGACGAAATCCACGAATTTACGGATTGGAAGCTAATCAATGTAATCAAGCGACCGATGAAGAAGAAACGTAAAAACCCCTTGATCATCTATATATCCACGATGGGCACCCAGCTTAATGGCCCATTGATACAGCTCTATCAACTGGCCACGGACGTGCTAAACGGGACTGGCGCCGTAAAGGCGTCTGTAGCCGATCGATTCTTTGCCTACATTGCGGAGATTGACGAGGAGGACGACCCCAACGACTGCAGATGTTGGATCAAGGCCAACCCCTCCATGGGAGTCTTGTACCAACTTTCTGATTTGCAGGAGGATTGGGATAGAGCAAAGTTGGTTCCGGAAGAACGTTCGGATTTCATCAATAAACAGCTCAACGTATTTACGCAAACCGATGAGCTGAGCATGTTCGACGCACAGACCATCCGCGCAAATTCTCGATACCTACCCATGGAAGTGTTGCAGGGGCAGCGCTGCCATGGCGGATTTGATCTGTCCGAAACGGAGGATTATACGAGTGCCTGCCTGGAATTCGATCTTGGTGACGGTGCCATTTTTGCGTTATCCCATAGTTGGACAACCCAAAAAAAGGTCGATATTGACCGGGAAGGATTAGATTATGCTGGCCTTGTCCGGGAGGGCCTGCTCACCATTTCGGCAGGTGCATTTGTGGATTACACCGATGTGTACCGTTGGTTTGTAGAGCAAGCTAAAAGATATAAGATTGAGACCATTGGATACGATCCGGCCAATGCACATTTCCTGGTCCAGGAGCTTGCGGAGGCCGGATTTAAATTAGAGGCCGTGCGACAGGGCGCTTATACGCTAAACGCGCCGGTAAAACATCTCAAGGAGCTGTTTTTAGCGGGGAAGGTGGTCCACAATAATAACCGCATGCTTAATTGGTATTTGAGCAATGTCAAAGTATGTAGGGACCGAGCGGGTAACTGGTTGCCCACCAAGCAGAATCGTTATCGCAAGATCGATGGCTTTGCAGCGTTGCTTAATGCGCACACGGAGTACATGCGAGCCCACCCCGAACCGGGGATAAAACCGGACGCCCATCTGGTAACGGTGATCAATCTCAAAGAGGTGAATTAATGGATATCGTTAATAGATTTCGACGGCTGCACAAGCCAAAAGTGCAGGCTGCGCAAGCACAACCACGAGAGGATCCTCTCAAAGTTTTGGTCCAGAGAATTTCGAGTGTATTTTCGCCTGGGGATCATTCCTTGGAAAATAGCGAGATCATTTTTGCGGCAGTTTCTCGAATTTCCAACGCTTTATCCGCTATGCCGGTGCGCCTCTATAAGGGGTTAAATCCCGAAAATAACGCCCTCAACGATCTATTGTCAGCGGCTCCAAACCCCAATATGACAAGCTGTAATTTTTTCCGGACCATGGAAGCGTGTCGGGACACATCTGGGAATGCTTACGCACTCAAGGTGATGGACTCCGCCATGCAGCCGGTGAGGTTGGATATCCTGGATCCCATGCGCGTAACGCCTTACATGGATACAGGCACAAAGGAGCTATGGTATCAGATTACCGATGGGGATAAG
The DNA here is from genome assembly GCF_014384795.1 of Gehongia tenuis. Classification (NCBI taxonomy): domain Bacteria; kingdom Bacillati; phylum Bacillota; class Clostridia; order Christensenellales; family Christensenellaceae; genus Gehongia; species Gehongia tenuis. The sequence continues at coordinate 6,034 of NZ_JACRSR010000003.1, forward strand.
ACCTATTGGATACACAACTATTACGTGATCCATCTGCAATTTGTCTCGACATCGGGCATTTGCGGTGTAAATCCGGTGTCGGTGCTGTTTGGTACAATCGACTACAGTCAGAGGATCAAGCAATTTGCATTGGATCAATTGGACAAGGGGATCAATGCTCAGATCGTCTTGGAGGCACCGGCGAATTTGGGGGATGCCCAGCGTTCAGCGATGCTTGAACATTTTGTGGAGGCGTACCGCAAGACAGGCGGCAATGTGTTGCTGCTGGAGTCCGGCGTGAGAGCGTCCGCTCTCAACCTATCGCCGGTCGATTCCAGGCTACTGGAGGTGGAGCGGATCACTCGGAGCAAAGTGGCCATGGTTTACAATTTGCCGCCCCATTTGCTTGGCGATTACTCGGATACAGCCTTGTCCACGATGGAACAGCAAATGCTTGAATTTTTGAGCCTGACCATGCTGCCTATTGTACGCATGTACGAGCAAGAGCTGGATCGCAAACTGTTGGCGCCAGAACAGCGAAAACAGGGGTACCACTGGAAATTCGACATGCAAGCGGCCCTGAGGGCGGATGCGGCCACCATGGCGGAAGTTAATTATAAGGCGGTGCGGAGCTCGTGGAAAACGCCGAACGAAATTCGCGAGGAATACGGAAAGCCGCCGCGTGAAAATGGGGACGAGCTGTTAATCAGCCGAGATATGATACCGCTGGGTGTAGCAGTGAATCGGCCAGAACTGTTGTTGGGAGGGAGAAACTAAGTGGAAAAACGTTGGATTTGGGCAAAGGATCCGTATACTGACGGTCCGGAATTGCTGCTTGAAGGGACGATTGCCAGCGAGACATGGCTGGGAGATGAAGTAACGCCGCAAGAATTCCGTGCCGACCTTAAGAAACAGGGCCAGGGCAAGGATATTACCGTAAAAATCAATTCCCCCGGCGGGGACCCCTTTGCGGCTTGTGCGATCTATGAAGCATTCAAAGAATACCGTGGGAAAGTCACCGTAAAAGTGGTGGGGCTGGCGGCCTCAGCGGCGTCCGTTGTTGCCATGGGTGGCGATGAAATATTGATGGCTCCGGGAGCATCCATGATGATCCATAAGTCTTGGGCCTACGCTTGTGGTAATGAGGATGAGTTGGTAGAGATCATTGGAGAGCTCAAGGCGATTGATGCAGGCATGATACGGATCTATGCACTGCGTACAGGGCGTGACGAGGCGGCAATTCGTGCGATGATTGCGGACGGTGATTATTGGATGGATGCTCAGGAAGCTGTTAAGATGGGGTTCGCGGATAGAATTATTGATCATAATGCAGAGCTGAAAGCTGCGGCACAGTATGCTGCAAGCGTAGCTCACCACGGCCTGCTTAAAGCTGCTAGAAATGTAAAGGCCAGCGGAGAAATGGACGAAATGGAAGAACGACGTAGAATTTTGGCCGAAAACGGAAGATGAAAGGATGAAGAAAATGACGTTGTATCAGATCAAGGAAGCTATGGCTCAGGTAGGAGCCGAACTTAACGCGCAGCGGGATTGGATTTCCGCGCACGCAGCAGACCCCGAAACATCCATCGAGACAATTCGGGCAGCCAAAGCTAAAAGAGACGAGCTTGGAGAGCGGTTCGCCGAGCTTAAGGAGGAACACGACCGAATGGAAGCTGAAACCAAGCAGCAGATGGAAGCTCAGCCGAAACCCGATGAAAAAACAAAAAAGATAGAGGCAAGGGCTAAATTTTATCGTGCTGCGCTGGCGCAGCAGGTGGTGCCACGAGAGGTAATGGCTCTCCTTGGTGCTGTGCCTGCCGGGGACAGCACCATTGGCAATGGTGATAACCTCCTGCCCGTCAACGTGAGCAATGAAATTATTACCGAACCCATGGAGATTAACCCTATGCGGCAAATCGAGCAGGTGACCAATATCACCAATCTTGAAAAGCCTAAGCTGGATTTTACGCTGGATGATGATGACTTTGTAACCGATTCCGAGACAGCAAAGGAACTGGCGATGGATGGGGATATGGTGAGGTTTGGCCGTCATAAGAGCAAGGTTAAGGCGCAGGTAAGTGATACTGTGTACCGCGGCACTACCACCAACCTTGTGAGCACTATCGAGAATGCACTGCGCTCCGGACTTGCTGCTAAGGAAAAGAAGGTACAGTTTGACGCAAATCCTGCAAGCGAATTGGCGCATATGAGTTTTTACAGCAATAGTACTGGAATTCGCAAGGTTTATGGCACCACGATGCTCGCTGCTATTATGGCAGCCTACGCGGACCTGCCGGACATGTTTGCTGAGAACGCCCGAGTGGTCATGCGGCGCATCGATTACGTTAACATGATTTCCGATCTCGCGAATGGATCTGCGGCGTTGTGGGGCAAAAAGCCCGAGGACATCATCGGGATTCCGGTCGTATTTGTGGACCGCGCTGTTAAGCCCATTGTGGGTGATTTCCGGTATGCGCAGCTTAATTATGACATCAATACCTCCTATGACACGGACAAGGACGTAGACAAAGGCCTCTACAAGTTCGTGTTGACGGCCTGGTTTGACCATCAGATCCTGCTCAAGAGCGCGTTCCGAATTGCGGAGGTCGGTCAGGATCCTAACCCTGCGGATGATGAGCCCACGGTTGTAGATGTCAAGACGGTGGCTGCATTGCCCGCAACTGATATCAAAGAGGGCACGGTGTATGTGCTGACGGCGACTGATGGCGATCGTGCTGCTGGGACGATGTGGATTTATGCCAATAGTGACTGGATTCAGTACGGCGCTTGAGGAGAATGGCGTATAGTGCGGGAGGGCAATGCCCTCCCATTTCCCTGATAAAGGAGGTGACGGGATGAAGTATACGGTAAGGCCGGGATACCGGGTCAATGGTAAGATGCCGGGCCAGAAGGTGGATATAAGAGATGAGATGGTGGCCAAGGCGTTATTGGCGAAGAAAATGATCAAGGAGTAGGTGGTTGGCATGGCTGCAACCTTGGATGGGCTCAAAGAATATCTGGGCCTTATGCCGGATGACACTGAGGGAGCCGCAAGGATATGTCTAGATGCTGCTATAGCCAAGGCTAGAGTAGCAGGGATTCCAGCCCTCCAAAACAATGCTCAATACGATTTGTTTATCTATGCACTGGCCGCGTACTATTACGATAATCGGGGGCTTACCGTAAGCGGGTCCTACAAGACGGGCACAACGGAGGCCGCCCAAAAAATGATCGACGCATTTGTACTGGAGCTTAGGCATGCGGTGGAGGATGGACCATGAGCAAGTCGGCAAATTCAGGGGAGTTAAAGACAGCCATCCGAGTCCTCACTCCGCAAGGGGCAGGGCCAAGCGTGGGTGGATATGTTTCCGAAACCTGGGATAATGTCTTTGGAGATGGAGTGTCTGTGCGCTGTAAATGGGTTAACGCGCATGGCGCGGAGGCGATCACGGCAACGACTTTGCAGCTCAAAGATCCGGCGACACTTACGATGCGTTACAGTCCAAAGATTACGCCCAAATGTCGAATTTATCGCGGAGATGATCCCGATCCGTATGAGATTATAAGCATAGATAACGTGGAGGAGCGATGCAGATGGCTGGAAATCAAGGTGAGCCGGTACGTACCCGGCTAAATGTGATCGAGGCCATTCGTGCAGCGCTGATCCCCTTAGGGTATCCTGTTGAGCGCACGAGCCACAATACAACTCTTTATCCGGACGCGGATACTTTTTTTGTGGTCTGGCTCTACAGCAACGTTTCCGCGTTCTACGCATCAGGCCGCCCGTTATGTGAGATCACGCGGGGGCAGGTCGATCTTTGGTGCAAGGATGGGACGACCTTCGACGAGCTTGCTCATCAAGCCAAATGCGCTCTTAAAGCTGCGGGCATGACCGTGGCGGTGGGGTTGGAGCAAAAGGAAAAAGATTGGTACCATCTGGCTATTGATGTGGAGGTGCAAACGGATCTGTGAAAGACGGTTTTTTGCAGTATGCCGATGACTTATCGAAGATTGCGGCGAAGATAACCGATGCCAAGGTTAAAGAAAGGGCTTGTGAAGCCGCGGGTAAGGTCTTGGCCGATGAAGCTCTTCGGAATGCTCAGCGGCAGCTGCACCGCCGCTCGGGGCGACTATTCAAGAGCATTGTCGCGGAATATGACCCCGCAGAAGAAGCCGAATATGTGGGCTGGGGCGGCGAACTGAATTCAACAAAATCCGCCCACGGTTATTACGGGTTTTTCCATGAATATGGCACGATGAAGATGCGCCCTTCTCCTCATATGCGCCCCGCGATGGACAGTAAGGGCGAAAAAGCGCTTGACGAGATGATCAAGGTTTACCAAAAAGAAATGGAGTGATTATATGATTACGTATCGTAAGCCGGCCTATTGGCTGACTGTTGGAGACGCCCTATTTTGTTTCCAGGCGTCCAAGACAGGCAACAGAATTGTATATGAAGCGGAGGTTGTGCAGGAGCCCGTTATCAAGGAGATCGGCATTACCCCGCTGTCGTCTGAAAGCAAAATCTATGCTTCGGGCAAGGTCTATGATATTGTCCAGTCCAGGACCGGTGCTACAATTTCTCTCAGCGCCGTTGCGCTGTCCTCCGAAACGGAGCGCAAGGCACTCGGCACCAAAGCTTCGGGGGCTTATGTGTATGACACTGCCGGGGATCTAAGCAAGGAGTTCGCGTTTGGGTATTGGGCCGATCTAAGCGATGGCTCTAAGGTATATTATTGGCACCCCTGCTGCAAATTGTCCCCTGCGTCGGAGCTTACTCAGCGGACCTCGCAGGACGATGCGCAGGAGCCCAGCGTCACTTACACGATCAATGCTATGCCGGCCGCAAATGGTGTGTGGCGTGTGCGGTACTACACCAATATGGTTCCGGACAGTCAGGAACCCCTTACCGTAGATGAGTTTTTTGCGGCACCGGTCTATGAGCTCGACAACTCTGTTGCGGAACAAATTGACTGGGGCAACATTAAGCCGGTAGCCGCCTTGCCCGCATCCAATCAGGACAAGACCGCAATCTATGTCTTGACCGAGGTTGACGGCGATAAGGCGGAGGGCACCATGTGGCGGTATGTGGATAGCGCCTGGACTGAGTATATTCAGGACGCAAGCTAGGAGGTAGGGCATGTTTAGGCCTTTGGAGATTCTGCCGGCCACAATTCGGTTGGGAGATGATGAGTATCCCGTTAAATTCTCGAACCGTGCGTTGATGTTGGCGGAAGATAAGAGCGGGAAGCCCATGACCGTGTTGTTGACAAAACTATTAAGCTTCTCGACCTCGGCTGAGGAACTTTGCGCACTGCTCTACGGGGCGCTCAAGGAAGGCGGAGATGCGGAGCTTATTTATAAGGACGTTGTGGACGGAATCCCGCCCGCGTATATTCCCGACATATTGCAGCAGCTTGCCGGAATCATCGCCCAACAGGTGCCCCTTGAGCCCGAAAAAAAAACGAACCCAAAGCAGACAAAAAAATAGAGCATAATTGGATTGCTGAGATTTACTATGCGCAAAAACTTCTGGGGTGGTCGACGGAACAATTTCTGACGGCCACCCCAAAGTTTTATGCTGATATGCTAGACCATCATATCAGCATGACGACCCCCGCAAATAAAAAACAAGGCGGCGCGAGGCGGGTGCGCTACTACGATGAGCTGCCGCCGGGAACGTGGTGATAGTTTGGCCTTAAAAACGATCAGGGAAGCCGCCCTAAAAGTCACAACTGATGGCGAAGAAAAGACCCTGCGGACTATCAAGGAAATCAATGCGTCATTATCCAAGGCCAGTAGCAGCCTGGCCAAGGTTAATGCGCAGTATGGTACGAACAGCAAATCGGCGGAGGCGCTGTCGGCGAGATCCAAGGCACTCACCGAAAAACTTGAAGCGCAACGAGAACGCACGGAACGATTGCGGCGCGAGCTTGAGGACGTAAAAAACGAGTATGGTGAAAACTCAGCAGAGGCTACGAAATATGAAGCTATGCTTGCCCGATCAGAAGTCGTTGAGGTGAGCCTGGAGCGGCAGATTCGAGAAACCAACGCCGAGCTGGAAAACCAGAGTAACAAGTGGTCGGCTGTAGCGCGGCAGTGTGAAGTGGCCTCGGGGAAGCTCTCGGCGGCCGGACAAAAGATGTCAAGCATTGGGAACACAATGACTCTTGGGCTGACCACGCCCCTTCTTGCCGCAGGAACGGCAGCAGTTAAAACGTCAATCAATTTTGAGAGCGCCTTCGCGGGCGTCCGAAAAACCGTCGATGCAACGGATGATCAGCTTAAGACACTCAAACAGGGCATTATCGATATGTCGCTCGAGATGCCGTCAAGCGCCGTGGAAATTGCTGCCGTCGCGGAGGCAGCGGGGCAACTGGGGATTGAGACAGATAATATCCTCGGATTTACGCGAGCCATGATGGACCTTTCCGTAGCGACCGATATTGCATCATCCGAGGGTGCAGTTCAGCTGGCGCAGTTCGCAAATATCACGCAGATGAGCCAGAAGGACTTTGATCGTTTGGGATCAACCATCGTTGCTCTTGGCAACAATTCCGCCACCACAGAGTCCAAGATCTTGGCTATGATGCAACGACTTGCCGGTGCAGGCAACCAAATCGGGTTAAGTGAGGCGGAGATTGCGGGTATTTCGGCGGCACTGGCAAGCGTAGGAATCGAGGCCGAAGCTGGCGGCAGCGCCTTTTCAAAGCTTTTTGCCCAGATGCAAGTGGCTGTAGAAACAGGCAACGATAGTCTGGGAGATTTTGCAGCCGTGGCAGGAATGACGGCTGAAGAATTTAAGACGCGATTCCAGGGCGATGCGGCGGGTGCCATTGTTGAATTTATCGACGGACTGTCCCATATGTCTGAGGAGGGCATGAGCTCGATCGGAGTCCTGGAAGAAATGGGAATTACCGAACTTCGACTTCGCGACTCCTTGCTACGTACGTCCAATGCAGGAGACTTGGTGCGTGAGTCTATATCCCTTGCGAACAGTGCGTGGTGGGAGAACAACGCGCTCACAAAAGAGGCCGAGCAGCGTTATGGAACTACAGAATCTCAACTCAAAATACTCTGGAATGAAATACTGGAGCTGGCGCGACAGATGGGAGACCAAATGGTGCCTGCTTTGCGGGAAGTCATCGCGAGTATTAAGCCGCTGATCCAAAATTTTAATAACCTATCGACTGAGCAGAAAGCAAATATCATTAAATGGGCCGGAGTTATTGCAGCTATGGGACCAATGGTTGCTTTGGCCGGCAAAATTACCTCAGGTATCGGCAGCGTGATCGGGGCGTTTGGAAAGTTAACAAAGATCATGCAGACGACTAGTGCCTTGGGGACAGCGGGGTCGGGCCCTGCCGGCTGGATACTGATGAGCGTTGCGGCGCTTGCGACCCTAACCACTTATTTGATTGCTGCAAGCGATCCACTCAGTAATTTCCGCGAGGCCATGGCTGGCATCAAGGTAGAGATAGATCCGCTCACGCAAAGTTTGCAGGGTGCGTCCGCTGCAACAATTGACATGTCAAAAGCGGTAGGAGAATCGGGCAGGAGCCTTAGTGAGCTCGAAAATGAGTACACCACGATTCAAACAAATATCAATAGGATTAGTCAAGAAACTTCGGCTGAACGCCGGGCCGCACTGGAGGAAGAAATCGGGGCCCTCGAAGAATTGACCGGAAAACTCATTGAGGTGCAGGAGGAAATCATAGGCACCTATGAAACCAAGCAGCGAAGCATGCTTGGGCAGGCTAACGCCTACGCCAATAATATGACCAAAGAAAACGCGCAGATGCTTGTCGAGAATGCCCAAGGCGCCCGGGAAGGTGTTAAGGAACAGCTGGAAAAGCAGCGCGACGACAGATTAGCATACCTGCAGTCGGAATACGAGGCGGGCCGCCTCTCTCAATTCCAGTGGGAGCGGCATATGTCCGATACTGTAACCAATTATGAGCGGCAGTTAACGGAGACCGATAGGGTCTATGCGGATACTGTAAGCATTGTCGCGCAGGGGTATGCAAAACGATATACGGTTGAGAGTGTTGGACTTGCCGATCTTATGACGTTAAACAATAATTACAGCATTGCTTATGCAGAATACCAAGCAAAGCTAACAACGATCGACAACGATAGTACTCTCAGCTTTATTGATAAATCTCAGCGCAAAGCGGCTGCCCAAAACGATTTCGCGCAAAAGACGAAAGGATGGGCAGATCAATACGCTACGGCGCTCCAGTCCATGGACTTAAGCACAATTCAGGCTTTTAATGCGATGATTGCAGCCATCGAAGAAAACGGCGGTGTGATTGAGGGCGAAGCACTAGGCATGGCTCGCATGATCGTGGACACGTTCCAGAACATGCCTCCCGAGCTGCGGGCGCAGGGTGCAGAAATGATGCGCCAATTAGGCCTTGGCATCGACAGTAATGGCAACGTGGTATTTATCGCGACCGAGACGGTATCCCAGGAAGCGGCTGACGCACTTAACGCAAGGCTTAACAGCGCTGAGGGCCGTAAGGCTGGCGAAAATTATGCTCAGGGTGTGGCGGACGGCATGACATCCAAAATGGACTCTCTCGTGGCCCGTGCACGGAATATGGCCAACATGATCAATAGCGCTTTCAACAAGGTCTTGGATATACGGTCGCCCTCGCGGAAAGGCGCATGGTCCGGTAGTATGTGGGGTGCGGGCGTTGAGTTAGGAATCGAAAGCAGCCGTGCCAGAATAAAACGGGCTGTAGAGAATATCGCGGCCATCCCTGCATCGATGCAGTTTGGGGTGTCGCCGTACAGCAATCTGGTTCCGGTCGCCTCAATGATGGGACGCGTTGAGACCGCCTTAGCGCAGCCATCGGTTAATCAAAGTCGGACCGTTAACATTTACCAGACCAACAATATCTCGAGCCCAGAATATTTGAGCCCAGGAGAGGCGGCACGCAAGAGCCGCAACGAGCTCCAAAAAACGGCGCTTTTGTGGAGGTGATGGCATGCGGCTGGACGAGCGACTGATCTATCGGAGTGCAACAGGCGCAGAAATTGAATTTTCGGCTCTTGGAGTATTCCACGCCGCGGAAGTGACAGGGCTTAACGCTTTGCCGAATACGATTCACGGCACGCAAAATGTTGGCCAGGACGGTCGGTCTGTTACAGGGAGCACACTGGAGTCGAGAAATATCACGATAAGCGGCTACATCCGGACGAACTCGGTGCAGGACGCCAATAGGTTACTGCAGGTCTGCAATCCTAAGCATGAGGGCACACTGCGATACCACAGTGACTATTACGATGTATGGATAGGCTGTTACCTGGAAGCGGTGCCAACAATTGCCGAGCCAACGGATGGTGCCGCGCTGATTAGTTATTTCGTCAGCCTTCTTTGCCCAGATCCCTATTGGCGCGATGAGACGTCGGCCTATTCCGAAATCGCAACGTGGGTCCCCGTGTGGCATTGGGATCTTATATTCCCGGAGGAGGGCACAATCTTCGAGTTCCGCGAGCCATCCTTGATCACTAACGTCGTCAATCCGGGACATGTACCGACGGGTATGACCATTGTGTTTCGGGCTTTGGGGCCGGTTGAGAACCCGTCGATTACCAACGTCAAAACACAGGAGTATATCAAGGTCAATCAAAGCATGATGGAGGGTGATGTCCTCACCGTTAAGACCGGCTACGGGCAACAGACTGCAGTATTGGTGACCAGTGGCGTGACAATCAATGTCTTTAATGCCCTGGACTATGACGGCAATGTGGATATGCAGCTCTCTGTGGGCGACAATCTTATCCGCTATAATGCGGATGAGGGAATTGAGATGCTTAATGTGACAATTTACCATGATTACTTGTATACGGGGGTGTTTTGATGCAGCTACTGGTACTCAATCAACATCTCGAACGAGTAGGCATGGTGACACAATTCACATCGCTGCGGTGGCGGCGCAAATATGTGGGTGCGGGGGAGTTTGAACTCCACGCGCCCATTAAATATGCGGATCTGCTGGCCCCGACCAATATCCTGTACCGCAAAGATGATCTAGAGGCGGCGCATATTGTGGCTAGACAATACGCTCAGGACAGCTCTGGGATTGAGGAGGTTGTAGCGACGGGCTATATGCTAAAAGATTACTTATCTCGCCGTTGTTTTTTAGCACCGGTCACACTGCACGGCAAACCGGAAGATGTAATTCGCTCCGTTGTTGATATGCATGCAATCAGCGCGAGATCGGACCGTATTATACCGCACCTCATACTCGAGCCCCACCAGGGCTATATTGGCACCGATATCCAGTATCAGGCGGAAATGGGTGCGGGGGTCTTGGTAGAAATCGGAGCGCTGGAAATGTATTCGGGGCTTAGCGGATACATTGGCCTTGATCCACAGTGTCAAACGTTGATATTCCGGATCCGTCAGGGATTGAGGCGCACCCTTGATCAAGACGTAAACCCGCGGGCTATTTTGACTCTTGAGGGCGGTATGATCACAGAACCTATCTACACACAGACATTAAGCAACTATGGCAGCGTCGCGATCGTGGAGGGCAGTGATCGCGTGCTTGAGGTCGAACAAGCTCAGGGGCTAGACCGGTATGAGGTTTATTGTGATGCAACGAGCTTACAAAAGACCTATTTCGATGGCGATGAGCAGATTGTGCTAACAGAAACGGAATATGTGGCAGCACTTAAGCAGCGAGGCGCCGAAGCCTTAGCCGAAAGACGACCGGTTCAGACATTAGATGCCAAAGTAGTGGCTAATGACAATTTGATCTACAAGAGTGAGTATGACCTTGGGGATATTGTAACGATTAAGCTCAAGCGCTGGAACGTGCAAGCTGATGTCCGCATCGCTGAGATAGAGGAAATATATGAGGTTGGCGGCCCTACAATCTATCTTACTGTAGGCGATCCAGCCCCCACACTATACGAAAAGATAACGACAAGGAGATGATGATGTGCCAGACATGGATATTTACATGCCGGTTCCGGCAGTACCGGTTGGCGTAGATGCATCAGGCCGAACTCAATATGATCGAGTAATTCGAGCAGACGACTTCGCGGATGGTTTTTTGGGCGCCCTCGTGAGCACGGGAGTTATTGCCACCCCAGGAGATGCGTTGCAGCTCATGGCAGACACAGGGATGCAAATTATTCTGCGCCCGGGGAATTGTGTCGTAGGAAACCGCTTGGGGTGCAACAAAACCGCAAAGGTCATCCCTCTTGCCCCTGCGGATGGCGAGCTTAATAGGATTGATGCTGTATTTTGCCGTTATAATCGCGCAGGCCGAAAAATGGAATATGTAGTCAAGCAAAGTACGCCCGCAACGACCCCTGCGGTCCCGGAGTTGCAAAATGACGCTGACTATAAGGAGATCATGGTAGGATACATCACTATCCCCAAAGGGGCAACGGCCGTAACGCAAGCCAACATTGCAGACACCCGGCCAGATAGCAGTGTGTGTGGGTGGGTAACGGGCCTGGTCCAACAGATGGACACTTCCACACTCTACAACCAACTTGTTGCGTGGGCTGAGGAGTACAAAGCCGGCATGGAGCAGGAGTTTGGGGCGTGGTTCGAAAGCATGAAAGGCCAGCTCTCCGAGGACGCGGCGGGTAATCTCCAAAATCAAATCAACGCCCATGCGCACACAGGCGAGGACGGGACGGTGAAAGTGGACGCGGACACGGTGGACGGGATGCATGCGGGGGAGTTTGCCAGGCGGACCCTGCAATGGTATGACCTGCCCATCCGGGAAGGATTCACAGGCCTGGCCAAGTACGCCAAGGACGATATGGGCTTTGTCCATTTGTATGGCCAGATCTACAAGCCGCCGGGTAACCTGGTCCCAGTTGATACAATCGTCGCTGACCTGCCGGTGGGGTATTACCGGGAAGGGAGGATGGCGGTGCCTGTGACCAGCAATTTTTCCAGCGGCGGCAATCCGATCTTTGACCCGGATGTGCTTGTCATCATAAATGGCGCCATATGGGTACCGGCGCACAACAATGCAAGTCTTGGTACTCTTTCCGCACCGGTCTTTGACACGCAATTTTACGTGGGGGTGTGATGATGTACGTACATAGATGTGTAATTGATGGGGAGGGTTATTACAAGCACATGGTGCTGGCGGAGATTGCTGATGATGGGCGGGAGGCCATCCAGTATTACACCTTGGAGCCTGGAGAGAGCCTGGTGAATACCAAGGTGAGCGGCAAGTATGTGCGGCCCAGGTGGAATGGAACGCAGTGGATCGAGGGAGCAACGGCTGAGGAAATAGCCGAGTGGGAGGCGGCGCATCCCGTTCCCGGATCAGAGGGGCCCACTCTGGTTGACCGGGTGGCGGACATCGAGGATGCGCTGGCCGAGATAGTATTTGGACCAGGGGAAACGGGCGATAGCACGGTTCCTAAGTCCGAAGGAGGTACGGTATGACGGCGATGGTGAGGATCGCGTGCCGGGTGATCGAGCGGCGGGTCATGGCCGGTGAGAGCTGGGAGACCGTTATCGCGGATTATCCGAGGCTTACGGCGGAGCAGGTGGAGGAAATTCAGGCGGAATTGGAGGGCGGCGGTGAACAGTGAGATAATCGTGGCGCTGGTGGCCTTCGCGGGCACGCTGGCCGGGACCTTTGGGGGGATTATTACATCCTCCAAGATGACCAATTACCGGTTGCAGCAGCTGGAGACCCGGGTTAATGAGCACAACCAATACGCCAAACGCATGCCGGTGGTGGAGGAGCAGATCAAGGTGGCCAATCACCGGATCGAGGACCTGGAACAGTATCACAAGCAATGAGGAGGTTACATAATGCAGATTCTTCTTAAGGAGCAAACGCGACTCATTCAGCAGCTGCTCCCTATGGGAGCGAAGAACAAGCCGGGACGGAGCATGACTCCGAAGTATATCACGATGCACAACACCGGCAACACGTCAAAGGGGGCCGACGCCAGGGCCCACGCGAGCTATCTGTCCAGCGGCGCCAGCGGCCAGAAGGTCTCCTGGCATTACACCGTGGATGACGGGGTGATCTATCAGCACCTATCGGATACCGAGCAGGGCTGGCACGCGGCGGACGGCAGAGGCCCGGGCAACAGCCAGTCCATTGGGATTGAGGTATGCATGAACGAGGGGATTGACCAGGCCCGAGCCGAAGCCAACGCCGCCCAGCTGGTGGCTCAGCTCATGAAGAAACACAATATCCCCCTTTCCAACGTGACCACCCATCAGCATTGGTATCCCAGCAAGTACTGTCCCGCTCTGATTCTGCCCCACTGGGACAAGTTTGTGGCGGCAGTGGAGACGGCGTACAACGGAGGAGAGGCACAGATCGAGGTGAGTAAGGGACACAGCGTGCTCATCGAGTGGAGCAAGGGCGAGGAGGTCAAGGATCTGCAAAGCGCCCTAAACCGGCATGGGTACGCTCTCGATGTGGATGGTACCTATGGCCCCGCGACGCTTGCAGCGGTGAAGGACTTCCAAAGGGCGCACGGCCTGGACGTGGACGGGAAGGTGGGTCCTGCAACCTGGGCGGCGTTGGAGCAGGAACCGGTGAGCCAGGGGCACAGCGTCCTGGTCAAATGGTCCAAGGGCGAGGAGGTCAAGGAACTCCAGAGCACGCTGAACAGCCTGGGATACACCCTTGACGTGGACGGGACCTACGGTCCGGCGACGGAAGCGGCGGTGAAGGACTTTCAAGGCAAGCACGGCCTGGACGTGGACGGCAAGACCGGACCCAAGACGTGGACGGCGCTGGCACAAGCGACAGCAGAAAAAGATGACACCCTGTATCGGGTGCAGATCGGAGCCTACAAGGACAAGTCCAACGCCGAAGCCGCGAAGGCAGCCGTGGAAGCGGCGGGGTTTGAGGCGATCATCAAGATGGATGATGGGGAGGGATAAAAGATGGAGTTTTTGGATTATATCATCGGGGACGCGCTGATCCTGGTCCCGGCGCTATGGATCGTGGGGGCGCTGATCAAGCACGCCTTTGCAAAGGTGCCGAACTGGACGATCCCTTTTGTACTGCTGGTCCTTGGGATTGGCGGCGCGATGGGGCTGATGGGCCCGTCGGTTGAGAGCGTGATCCAGGGCATTCTGGTGACGGGCGCGGCTGTTCTCGGGAATCAGCTTGTCAAGCAGGGCACGGAAGCACAGAAATAGCTTGGCCCCCAAAACCATGCGTGACCCGACTATTGTCATTAGATTCGGGATTTGGTATTAGGTTCGATTGTATTAACACCCCGGCTAATCATGGCCGGGGTGTTTTTTATTGCTTATCTGTGCTATTCTATAAGTGTCGCCCTAGAGGCGTGGATTGAAATTACATTGAAATGGCAAAAAAGCGAATAAACGATGTCGTGCCGTCTTGGCGCGTGGATTGAAATGCTTTGGGTATTCCCCGTACGGCTGCAATATGTTGTCGCGGCCTTCACGGCCGCGTGGATTGAAATAGCTGTTGGCAGACATACTGTTCTGTAAGGGCGGTCGCGGCCTTCACGGGCGTGTGGATTGAAAGAGATTAACAGGCCGGGTCCTTGAAAATGGTACATGGCCTGTAATCTTTTTGTAAACTTTTGTTTTGAAAGTGGGGGTTAGGTATGGCGCTAAAACCCCTGAAAAATAAGGATTTTTCGATAGCTAAAATTGCTCTTGCTTCTCTTTTAATCAGGGTGTCCGGGGTTCGAATCCCCGATGGATCACCATGCTAGAAGCTCTGTAACCCTTGCGGTTACAGGGTTTTTGTTATTGGGGGTAGAATTAGTATTAGTATTATCAAATGGGTCCGAAAGAATTGCGAAGTTGTCTTGTCGGATATGGTGCACTGCGCCGGCATGCAATAGAATGTATCAAAAAGTAAAGGAGTGATACCATGGCTGAGAAAGATATTTTGATGCATGTACGGCGAGAGGATTCAGGAGCTCCAGCAAATGATTACGATATTTTATACCCTAAGACCCTGGAACGACTGGTGGTTGATGAAAATGGAATAATCCTGAAGGATAAGATGGATACCAAACTGGATAAGGTGCTGTACACACCGGAGGACATTTTGACCAAGGTCAAGACTGTGGATGGCGAGGGAAGCGGTCTGGATGCGGACACGGTGGATGGAATGCACGCGGCGGGTATTCTGGCAGCGGCGCGCAAGGACATCATAAGCCTTACCAACTCTGTAGATGCGTCAGTTACGGGCCCGGCGAAGTGGGCTGAGCTGATTGTACCGGTGGACAGCATTATAGGACAGGTAGGCAGTAAATTTACGGTCTCCAATGGCCGTGTAGTAATTCCAAGTGGTGTATCTGCAATCTTGGTCAGCTGTGCGGTCGGCCAACAGCCCAGCCAGTTTGTAAGCGACCAGTGTGCTCGGATATATGTGCTGCGTAATGGGCAGACGGCGGTGCGCCGTGATTCCTGGGCTAACAATGATAAAGTCAGCGAGTACACCTGGTATACGGCACAGATCCAGCCGGTTTTAATCACGGGAGTACAGACGGGGGATCTGATAGAATTACGTGTGTCGTGCGGTGGCGGTGGTGAAGGTAAAACGGTTACAGTCAGTAGCGCAATGGCTATACTCACAGTGCAGGAGGTATAACATGAGAGTGCATGCAACTTGCTTTTTATAAAATTAATATGTCAGGTGATCCAGTAAGCGTTGATGCGATGGGACATGGGAGGTTGAAATGCCTAGCCTCACAGATGACTGGAATACGGTGCGGCAAAATCTTTGCACACAGGATTTGAGCAAAGGCTTGTGTGTAAATATTTCGCCTTAGCCTTGGAGAATTTGGTCAAAACCATGAAACGATCTCATCAATGAAATGACAGATTCAAAGCAGGGGGAGAAAAGTAACATATATAGCGCCCTATTTAAAAGGGAATGTTTAAATTTCTGATATTCCTGACACATGTGGATAAAGATAAAGTAAAAACTTACAAAAATGGCTGCAATTCAATAACAAGCTGTTCTTCCAAATGGATCAGCCGTTTGGCAATATTCTTGGATTGTTCATCGGTTGCCTCATACTGGTTCAGGTATCGACATAAGGACTTTACGCCCATGTTGCAGCCATCGGTGATTAAATCTGCAATCGTTTTGTCGGAATCGTTTATGCTTAGCTTCATATTGGTCTTCATCCATGACATTCCCTTTGCCATAGGGTTGGGATCTTTACCTTCATCCTGATACTTGTCCAGAAAAGATTGGATTTCTTCTTTTAGCTTCTCATGTTCCTTTTTACAGTTTGAAAGAGCATTCCTTAGCTTCTCGTGATGGGCATATTCCATAACCTCGTCGATGGATGTAACGCCCATTTTTATGCCTGCGTCGCATTCCCGCAGCAATTTGATGGTATCCGATTCAATCATATCATTAAGCTCCTTTAATTTCTTTAAAATAGTATACCCAAGAGTTGAAATACTATGAGATATCGATAATTCCAGTGGGTTAAGGGCAGATTAGTGAATTGTGACAAGCTGCTTCATTATCCGGGGATTTAAATTCCTGATGGATGACTATGTCGGCAGCTCTGGAACTGTTGAGTTCCATTTTTTTGTTCTTCCTTTGCAGATTAGTGGCTTCTATAAGTTGTCTTGCTGGACATGGTTATTGCACCGACGTGCAATAGAATGTATTAAAAAGCATAGGAGTGATACCATGGCTGAGAAGGATATTCTAATACATGTACGGCGGGAGGATTCGGGGGTTCCGACAAATGATTACGATATTTTATATCCTAAGACACTGGAACGACTGGTGGTTGATGAAAATGGAATAATCCTGAAGGATAAGATGGATACCAAACTGGATAAGGTGCTGTACACACCGGAGGACATTTTGACTAAGGTCAAGACTGTGGATGGCGAGGGAAGCGGTCTGGATGCGGACACGGTGGATGGGCTGCATGCGGCGGAACTGGCCGGTCTTGCCTACGTCAACGAACGGCTGAATGATCAGCCCGAGAAATATGATCTGGCTCTTCGTACGGGCCTGATTAAGGCGGACCCTTATGACAGCTATTATTATGCCAATTCTTGGGGAGAGGTGACTCTGCACGCGCATGTGAAACGTGCGGACGGTGGAGCAATTACAAACGGAACTGGGTTGTTTACCCTGCCCATTGGCTGGTATCCGGCAGCGCTGCTGTCCGTGCCGGCATTCGCGGCCGGGATGGGCTTTGTGGGCATGGTGGATTTGTATAGTGGTAGTGGCGGGCCCGGTGCAAGTGGTGTGTACTATGGTGCGGATGCACCAACGCTCAGTCTATCTGCCAGTTTCCTGGCCTATCGGGAAGTTAGACGTGGGAATATAAGTATTGCCGTGTGATGGATGCGGACGGGTATTACGGAGGATTTGTGATGGCCCGCATTGAGAGTGATGGTACGCGTGTCCAGCATTACACGTTAAAGCAAGGGGAAAGGAAAGCATATTGAACGTACCGCTGCCGCCTGGTGATCTGGTCGGCCTAAATGGGATGGAACGAGCTGGGTCGAGGGCACGGCGGCGGAAGAAATATCATATGAAGAAACCGGTATTCTGAAATCAACCCCATGGATCCATCTTATTGAACAGATGTCTTGTCTTATCCAAACGCTGATTGGGGCGGCGGGGCCGGCAGAGGGCCTCCCCTTTACTGATCCGATAGCCCTTCAGCTCCGTCAGACAAACGCCCAGCCCATTGGTGCAAAGGGCAAATTCTTCGCGGAACTGCTGAATATGACGAAAGGGGATCTCACCTATCAGCACTGTCTCATGTTTTCGGGGCAGGACGGTATCGATGTGACCCTCGTATTTTCTCATATCATGATAGGCCCGCGACATATAGGGCTGAGGAGCATAGAGGGTGAAGGACAGATAGGGCTCCAACAGCTGGGTGCCCGCCTTTCGAAGGGTCTGCTCCAAAACGATGGGCGCCAGCATCCGAAAATCCGCCGGCGTGCTCGCCGCACTATAGTAGAGTGCGTACTGAAAACAGATCCTGCAGTCGGTCAATTCCCAGCCGCAGGGCCCCTGTTCGCATCCGCAGCGCACGCCATCTCGTACCGCATTTTGAAAGGACTGCTGCAAATATCCTGTGGGAACATGGCTTTCATACACGAGGCCCGATCCCAGGGGGAGGGGTTCGATGGAAAGACCGATGGAGGCCCAGAAGGGATTGGGCGGAACCTCGATATGGATGGTGTGGGCCGCCTGCGCCACGGGCCGCTCCTTGTAGATGACGGTGGGCCGGCCCAGCCGGACGCTGATGCCGTATTTCTCCAGAAGCAGCGCACAGAGAATCTCCATCTGCACCTTTCCCAAAAAGGAGAGGGTGATCTCATGGGTGATGGAATCCACATCATAGCGAAGGAGAGGATCGGTGTCGGCGATCTCACCAAGAGCCTGCAGAAGCGCTTCCCGTTCCTGCGCCCTTGCCGGCTCAATTCTGGCCTGTACCATGGGAGGAGGATCGGCCTGGGATGTGCGGGGCAGCAGATTCGGATCGCCCAAAACATCGTTTAGCTTGAGCGGCACGCTGGGCAGGATGACGATTTCGCCGGGTTCGGCCGCCTCGCTGCGAAGGATTTTCCCGCTTTGGGGGACACGCATCTCGCTGATCCTGAACTTCTCACGCCGGCCCGCCCAATCGATGCGGTCCCTGGCGTGCAGTCTGCCGCTGAACAGCCGAAGATAGGCCATCCGTCGGCCCTTTTCGGGGTATTCGATCTTAAAGACACTCCCGCAAAGCGACGAACCGCCGGAAGCCAAGACGGAAAAGTGGAGGACGATGGCATCAAGGAGCGCAAGGATCCCCACGTTTTTTTTGGCGCTGCCGTGATAGACGGGAAAGAGTGTACAGGATTTGAATCTTTGTTCTTCACAGCGCTGCAGCTGTGCCTCGCTGAGGGTCTCGCCCCGCTCAAAGCGCGTTAAAAGATCGTCGTCTCCGGCGATGACGTTATCCCATCGGGCGGGATCGCCGGAGGGCGCCACGGCAAGGACGGAAAGGTCCACTCGCTGCTTGACGATGATTTCAGGAGCAAGTTTTTCTTGAATATCCTCATAGACCGCGGACAAATCGACGCCCTCCTGGTCGATCTTGTTGATGAAGAGCAGTGTGGGAATGCCAAGCTTCCGCAGAGCATGAAAGAGAATCCTTGTTTGGGCCTGCACGCCGTCCTTTGCCGAGATGACGAGCACCGCCCCGTCCAGCACGGCGAGGGAGCGCTGGACCTCCGCCAAAAAATCCATATGACCGGGGGTGTCCACGATATTGACCTTGACGCCCCGCCACTTAAGCGATGTCACGGAAGCCTGAATGGTGATGCCCCGCTGTTTTTCCAAAAGCATGGAATCGGTGATGGTGGTGCCCTTGTCCACGCTCCCCGGCTCTAGAATGACGCCGCTTTTGTACGAAAGGCTTTCCGTCAAAGTGGTTTTTCCCGCGTCCACATGGGCCAGGATGCCGATATTGATAATCATGTGATTCCTCCGCTCCGTCCAAAAGGGTACAAAAATCCCCTGTGATCATACTTTTATCACAGGGGATGAGCGTTCAGAAGACGTGCATCATTTGGATAAAAGTATTCTTAAACCGGACACAAAGCCAAACCCACCGGGCATGGCCTGTTTCCTTGAATCCAATGGATTGTTATTTAAGAATACCTCGCCGCATGATGATATCTCCTTTCGGGAATCTAGGGTCACTATAACATGGAATCAGGGTGGATGCAAGATCTATTTCAATTAAAGTCCAATTCCATATCCTTGATATAGCCCGAAACATTCATTTGAGCAACGTCCGTTCCAAGATCATCGGTAACGTGGACCGCATAGAAGCAAATCCGTTTGGAGGCGGACAACACCGTGGCGGTCGCCAGCAGCTTCTTACCCTTGGGGGGGCGGAAGAAAGAGATATTGTTGTTCAGAGAGGCGGTAAGCTTACCGTTGGTGACGTTGGAAGCAACGGCAAAAGCAAAATCCGCCAGGGTAAAGATTGCACCTCCCTGGACCACATCCCAGCCGTTGAGATGGCAGGGCTGGATCATCATGGAACAGGTGGCCTCACCCGGCTTTACAGCGTCGATAACCATCTGACTGAGCTTCACATAGCGGTCATTCTCAAAGAAAGCGTTGATCTTCTCCAGGTTCATTTGATCACTCCTGTTGCAAGATAAATTGTGGCGGCGAGCCATAATAGACAGAGAAGGGGCACACTCACCGTAAACTTTCGATGCCGAATCTTGTGTCGGAAAAGAATCATGCCAAGCCCCATGCCCCAGGCGCCGCCAAAGGCGCAAAAAAGAAGCAGGGTTCTTTCCGGCACGCGCCATCTGCCCCGGATGGCAGCATATTTGTCCTTGGCGCAAAGAACGAGCGCGGTCAAATTGATCAGCGCAAGATAACCATAAAAATAGATCATAGCACCGGTATTATAGCATAAAAAAGCAGGCCATGGGCCTGCTTTTGGAAT
Organism: Gehongia tenuis; assembly: GCF_014384795.1. Taxonomy (NCBI): domain Bacteria; kingdom Bacillati; phylum Bacillota; class Clostridia; order Christensenellales; family Christensenellaceae; genus Gehongia; species Gehongia tenuis. The sequence goes on from NZ_JACRSR010000003.1 coordinate 26,467, forward strand.
TTGTGGGATTAGCCCGCGGCTTCCACTTTCTTTGGCTCCTCTTCCCGCGTCAGCTTCTTGATCCAGTTGAAGCGGTTGACCTTGACCACGGCCACCGCGCATTTCAAAATCTGATCGCACTTGAGGCAGGCAAAGACCACTACCGGCGGAAAGTGGAACACAAAGGCTGCCAAAAGCGCTGAGGGAATGACCACCAGCCATACGAAAATAAGATCGTTGATAAGCACGAAGTGCGTGGCACCACCGGCCCGCACGATACCGGTGAGTGCGGACATCTGATAGGCCGTACCCACAATGGTGATGGACAGGACCGTGATGAACTGAATCGCATACTGCCGGGCTTCGGGGGTGATATTCTGGAAGCCCAGACTGAGGATGAGGTCCTTGCACAGGTAGAGCAGCAGGCCTGAAAGGGCGCCCACACAAAGGAAGATTACCTGCAGGGTCTTGGTATACTGCTTGACCCTGTCGTAATCGCCGGAGCCCACCGTCTGACCAATGATGACGCTGGAGGCGTTGGCAGTGCCGTAGACCATGACGCCCAGCATCTGAAAGATATTGTTGGCGATGGTGTTGGCGGCGATGACCTCCGGTCCAAGCCGGCCCAGAATGGCCACTTGGGTTGCCGTGCCGATCCCCCAGAGCACATCGCCCAGCATGACCGGCAGGCCGTAATGGAAAAAGTCCTTGAGAAGATCAAGATTGGTGTGTATGAGCTCCTTGAAGCGAAGAACCAGCTTTTTATCGATGAAACGCACATAGACGAAGGCCACGATACACTCCATGATTCTGGCGGTCAGGGTAGCGGCGGCCGCACCGGCCACACCCATCTTGGGCGCTCCCAGGTTACCAAAGATGAGCACCCAGTTCAAAAAGACATTGACCACGAAGGTGGTGATGGATACGGCAAGGCCGATTTTAACGCTCTGCACACAGCGCATGGAAGCGAGCAGCACGTTGGTGATACAAAAGAAGAAGTAGGAGAAGCACACGATCTTGATGTACTTGAGGCCCTCCGCAATCACCGCCCGATCGTTGGTGAACAACCCTAGTATTTTTTCGGGCATGATCATGACCAGAGCGAAACACAGCAGGCCCACGGCCACGCTGATCTTAAGCGCAATGCCCACCACATTTTTGGTATTGGATACATCCTTTTTGCCCCAGTACTGGGCAGCCAGTACGATCATTGCGGAGCCAAGTCCGGTGGTCAGCATATGCAGGATGTTCTGCACCTGGTTGGAGAGAAATACACCGGAGAGAGCCAAGTCTCCTAGGGAACCAACCATGAGGTTGTCTGCAAAGCCCACGCCAAAGGTAATGATGTTCTGCAGCGCAAGAGGAATGGCGAGAAATGCCAGCCGCTTGTAAAAGCTGCGGTCCTTGACCATGATGGACATTGTATAGCCTCCCTTTTTCATCTAAGATGGCCTAAGCCACACACCATCCATTATAGTACTGCCGGGCAGGCATTTCAATATCGCGGACCTTATTTTCTGAAAGTTTTACATTTCGTGATTCATAATTTAGATTTATGTAAACGTGAGAAGTCCTGCTTTTTCAGTCCGCCGGTGAAAAGAAGAGCCGAAATATATACAAGAAGCAGGAGGCCGATACGGATGACAAGACCGATCAGCGCGGGTAAGCCGGTGAAGGGAGGCAGGAAGTGCAGGCATGCGGCACTGATGAGAGCGGCGATAAGGGGGCGGAGGATGATACCGCCCATATTAAAATGGAAAACCACATGCTTCAGAACCACCCGGATATCCAGAATGGACACCAGCACAGTACTCAGGATGAGGCCGGCGATAAAGGCAACCAGTCCAAAACGGGGGACCAGGAACAGCAGAATCAGGATACGCAGCACATCGCTGATCAAACCGTTGAAAAACACGGCGTCCTGCAGGCCCAGCCCGTTCAGAATGCCGCCAAAGGTGGACTGAATGTAGAGGAAGGGGCAAAGAATGCACAGCGCCGTTAAAAGCTCGCCGGCAAGGGGCTGGTTATACAGGGCAATGCCCAGATTGTATCCCTCGGTGGCGAATAGTGCCGCGGCACCCATGCCGATCAGAAGTGAAAAGCGCAAAGCCCGAAACACGGTGTTGGCGATCCGGGTGTATTGGCCGGAGGCTTTGGCTTCAGAGATCATGGGCAGAAGATTGGTGGACAGGGCGTTGGTGAGAATGGAGGGAAAAAAGAGCAGCGGCATAACCATGCCGGACAGTGCCCCATAGGTGGACAGGGCGTCGGAGCTGGACAGACCGAACTGCTGGAGTTTGGCGGGGATCATGACGTTCTCATAGTTGTTGATGAGGGAGGACAGGGCGCGGTTGCCGGTGAGGGGAACAGCAATGCCAAGGACCTTTTTTACACTGGCCTTTCGGCCTTGCAGAGCCGCGTCCGGACCCTTGAAATGGTAGGATATCATGACAAAGAGGAAGGCGATGAAATCACCTACGATGGTGCCCACCACCGCCATGATGCACATAGCCTGCAGACCCCTTGTCAAAAAAAGAGGAGCCACAACGAAGATGGCCGCCATGCGGGCCACCTGTTCCAGAACCTGCGCCGCTGCGGGCACACCCATTCTTTTGATGCCGTAAAAATAGGAGCGGACACAGCTGGTGATGACGGAAAAGGGAATGGCCAGAGCCAAAAGACGCAGCGCGGGCACGGTTCGGCCGTCTCCTAATAATTTTACCCCTATAAAATCTGCAAATAAATATACACACACGGTGACAATGAGGGAAATCACGATGGAAATGGCGGTTCCGGTAAAGACGATGCTGCGCTGGCCGCCGCTTGTTCCTCTGGTGTTTTCGATGGCCACCAGCCGGGCGATGGCGGTGGAGGTGCCCACCGAGCAGACCGTGATTGCCAGAAAGTAAATGGGCGTCACCAACTGAACCAGGCCTATGCCCTCAGCGCCGATAATATTGGAAAGATAGATGCGGTAGACGAACCCCAGCATGCGGGTGATAAAGCCGGTTGCCGTCAAAATGAAGGCGCCGGCGATGAAGGAATTTTTTCTTGACATGCTTACCCACCTTTCCTCTTAGAACAGCATATTCGTTCGGATAGGTGGAAATGCCCCTGGATCATGTTATAATGCAGAAAAGGGGGCGTTGGGTTGATCTATCAAAAGCTGGGCGAAACCGGCTGCAAGGTGTCCAGGGTGGGCCTTGGAACCTGGGCCATGGGCGGAGACTTTTGGGGTTCTGTCACTGAACAGCAGGCCATCGCCACGGTTCGCTCGGCGCTGGACAGGGGTATCAACCTTGTGGATACGGCGCCGGCCTATGGCAAGGGCAGAGCGGAGCGGCTGGTGGGGCGTGCCATTCAAGGCAGAAGGGACGAAGTGGTGCTGGCCACCAAAATCGGTCTTGTCTGGGAGGGCGGCATGCGCCACTGTTTGGCGCCGGAGACGCTCGCAGGGCAGCTGGAGGCCTCCTTGATGCGGCTGCAGGTGGAGACGGTGGACTTGCTCCAGATTCATTGGCCGGACCCCCAAACGCCTCTGGAAGACACCCTTACAGAATTGGAACGTCTGCAGCGGGCGGGAAAATTCCGGTATCTGGGAGTATCCAATTTTGACCTGCCGTTGCTGCAAGAGGCTCTGTCCAAGGGAAGCGTGGTGAGCGTACAAAATGAGTATTCGCTGCTTTGCCGTGCGCCGGAAGCGCTCATGCCCCTGTGTGAAAGGGAGGGCGTGACCTTGATGGGATATGGCTCCCTGGCGGGCGGAATGCTGACGGGCAAGTACAGGGGCATGCCCGAGGAACGGTACGACCGGCGCGTGAAGTTCTATCCCTACTTTAAGCAGCCCCATCTTGGCCGTGCGCTCAGGACGGTGGAGGCACTGGAAAAGGCGGCACGGGAACGGGGCGTTTTACCGGCACAAATGGCCATCGCCTGGACGCTGGCCCACCAGCATACGGTGGCTCTGGCGGGCGCCAAGACACCGGAACAGGTTCGCAGCAATGCAAAAGCGGCGGAGCTTACGCTTTCCGCCGCTGAAATGGATGGTTTGATCAGTTTTCCGGACGAATGATTCCAAGGGGAGTCTGCTGGCTTTTTTGGTCGAGAGGGTTGTCCTTGATTATGGCCGCGAGACGTTCGCGGCTCATGGAGGGATCGGATACGCCCAGAATGTTGACGCCGAGATCGTTGGCGTCCACTACGGTAACCGGATGACCCAGGGCTTTGGATACGCGTAGGGCAACTTCATCAGGATCGGTGGGGCCCAGCACCACATATTCGTTGTAGGGAGGCAGGGTGTAATCGCAGGGTCCGTCGATGGCCCGCGCCTTCTCACCAGCCACATGATAAAACCAGCCGTGTTTACCAAAGATTTTGCCGATCACCGAGACGAAAGCCGCAAACAGGATTCGCAGCGTACCGCATTCCTGAAGAGCCATCTCCATGGTTTCCGGAATGCCAAGACCGATGCCGACGGGCGTTTTTTGTACGTGCTTGCTAAGGAAAACGGCAAGCTTCCGGGGATGAATATCCTTCATGGGAATGGCGCGTTTTTGAGTGCAGGCAACGATCTTTTCTGAAATGAACAGCGTATCGTTGTCCTGAAGCAGAGGCCCCGCATAACGCTGGCAAACCTCCACGATATCATCTTTATCGGTGATTACATGGGTTTTTACGGCATACCGGGCATATCTTCTGCCCTCGACCTCCATCACCAGGTTTTTGCCATCATTGGCCGCCAAAACGGCTTCACTCATGCCTAACAACTCCTTCGGTCGTAAATCGTCTCTATTTTACCGCAGAATGGTAGAAAAAACAAATCTCAACGGATATCTCCTTATAAATCTTTGCGAATCGGGGAACCTTTATGCCTGAATGAAGAAAGAACGAGAAATTTCCTAAATTCCCCTTGACGATGAGGGGAGGATTGGATATAATATTTCTCGTTCCCGTTCTTTTGTGGGACGATACGCGGGCGTGGCGGAATTGGCAGACGCGCTAGACTTAGGATCTAGTGCCTATGGCGTATGAGTTCAAATCTCTTCGCCCGCACCAAAATCTTGCGCGGGAGTGGCTCAGTGGTAGAGCGTCGCCTTGCCAAGGCGAATGTCGCGGGTTCGAATCCCGTCTTCCGCTCCATTTTGCGGGTGTAGCTCAATGGTAGAGTTCCAGCCTTCCAAGCTGGCTGTGAGGGTTCGATTCCCTTCACCCGCTCCATAAATGCTTGGACAAGCTCCGGTTATGCGCCATTAGCTCAGTTGGTAGAGCACCTGACTCTTAATCAGGGTGTCCTGGGTTCGAGCCCCCGATGGCGCACCATCGTGAAACCCCTGTAGCCTTACAGCTGCAGGGGTTTTGCTGTTTATCAGAAAAGATCAGAACAATACTAAACCTCCACGATGAAATAAGCAGAAGCCCTAAAACGGCTATGAAAGGCATCAAAGTGTCGTAAAAAAGTCGTAAAGAAAAGAGGGGTTAAACACCCCTCGAAATGGCTTGCCGCTTGAGATCCGCGTTGTCATGGACATACAGACGTGTCGTAATATCGATGCTGGCATGGCCCATGAGCTTGCTGATCGTCACGATATCCACGCCGCGCTCATAGAGGATACTCCCGAAACTATGCCGCAGCTCGTGGGGCGTGAGCCGGGGGATGTCGTTGTGGCCTTCGGTCTTGCAGAAATCTATGAAATCGTCCATGAACTTGTCGTACTGCCGCCGCCAGCTATGGGGACCACAGCCGCCCCCAAATCTGTTGGTGATAAGGTATTGATGGGGAACGATGACCTTGCCCCGCTGCCGCCGCGTGTACCGGGGGACGGATTTAAGGATGTCGTCCAGATCCTCCCTGTAGGGGATGTCCCGCACGGACTTACGCGTTTTGCAGGCGTGATACTCGAGGCCGTAGCGGGTCTCGGAGACGGACTGGCGCACATGGATGACCCGCGCCGTTTCGTCGATAGCGGCGAGCTCCAGAGCCAGCAGCTCACCCAGTCGCATCCCTGTCTTAATCAGGATAATGGGCCCCACGCCGAAAGGGTGACGGCGGGCGAAGCTCACAAAGATTTGGGCCTGGTCATAGGTATAGGCCTGCTTGGCCTTGATCCGGTCATCGGCGCTCTTGGACAGTTTGATCCTCTTGGCCGGGTTTTTGCTGATCAGATCGTTTTCCATGGCGCGCTCAAAGATATCGGATAGGATGAGCTTGAGCTTATGTTGCTGGGAATAGGAGTAGCCGGCCTTGGTCTGAAAAAATCGCTGAACGTGTACCGGGCGGACCTCGGAGAGCCGCATCCTGCCAAAGTAGGGGATGATGTGCTTGTCCAACGGGCCCTTGTAGGACCGCTCCAAGGTTACGTCCCGGACGGAGCCCTCTTTGTAGGTCGTGAGCCAGTTGTTGGCCCACTGCTCAAATGTGACGGTGGTAGGCGTGAGAGTGTTGGTCGCCAGCGCCAGCTTGTAGGCGTCGGCCTTCTCCAGGGCCTGCTTCCGAGAGGGGGCGTAGAAGCTCTTACGGATCGCCGATCCGTCGTAGTTCCGGCCCACGGTCACCTTGACCTCCACAAGTTTGGACTGGGTTTCACGCTTTGTTTTCTGCTTTTTTTGTTTTTTCGGTGGGGTCGCCATAAATTGCTCCTTTCCGGCTGGCCCCACCTTATGGTATAATAATAAGGCAGGGCTACGCCGCAGTGGTTTGGGGTGGGCATCTGCAACCGCTCCTTCGGTGCGCCAACACCGGGGGAGCATTTATTTTTGCTGTCATTCCTTGCCATGGGGCGCTGTTTGATAGGCCCGACGCTCAATATCGGAGCGTAGAAAGAGCTTGGTCTTGTCCAGGATTTTGATGGGCTCTAATCTCTGGCGCTTGGTCAGCTTGTCGATATTTTGCCTGGAGCAGTCCAGGATTTGCGTCACGTCCGATGTCTCGATGACGTTATGGCGCACAAATGCCACAAGATCGTCGTAAGACAAGCCCTTGATTTCCACGCCGTTTTCCCATAATTCGCCCTCCGAAGCGTCAAGTTCCGGGGTCCAGGAAACGCCATAGCCGCCGGGCTCAACCTTAACCAGGGCAAATAAATCCGGATTTTCCAAGGCGGCATATTCGGGATAATCGGTGATGATGGGGCGCACGTCAAACAATTTGATCACCCCATTTTCAAATATGACCAGAAGCCGCATATCGGACAGGGGCGTAACGGACGATACCTTGATGGACAACATGATAACACCTCCTAGCAGGTTAGGTTAGGGGGAAACTCCCGCCGTTATTCGAGCGGCGGGAGTTTTTTTAACGTCCGGTTATTCCACATATCCATTAGTTCCGTTTGGTATTTTTGGCCCCATTCCTGCACAAGTGTTTGTGCTTTGGCCGGTAGATCGCCTTCGATCATTTTTAGGGTAGAGATTTCGAACATGCCGTTGTGCTCTCCGTATACTGCGTGGATGTGTGGAGGATTGTGCTCATTCATAATGGTTGACGTTAGTCAACTAAAAATATAAAACAATCACCAGAAATCTAGACTTTTTTATGCCGTTTCGTCTTCGCTAAATTTCTGGAGGGTCTTAAGCGAGGATCGAAAAAAGACTTTATGCTTGCAAAACATGCCCAAATAGAATCCGACGAATATCAAAAAGAACCCCGACACGACAATGGATATGACCATCATATACCGCCCAAGAAAACCACCAAATATGGACGTGCCCATGAGCTCTGCTGACCCAGAAAACAAGGGAATAATATTGATGATCATGCCAACACCAAAAACGATCAAAAAGATGATGTTTGATACCCAACTGATCGACGACACATCATAGATCGTGACCCAGGCCCACACCGCGGTTACGGAAAGCACAAGCTGTACGACAAAGCCCAAAGCATTGCCATCCCAGGCGGTGATATATTGCACAATACCGCTGATCAGTAGTACAGTAATCACCGGAAGCCAGAAATACATGTAGGCTTTTAGACCGACAATCCGCCGCCCATAGTAGGATAGCTTTTCTTCTCGACGCTCTTTAGATGACATTCCGTTACCTCCCTTGCTCCTTATTGGTTCATCATACTGTTAAGAATTCGATTTGCCCCAACTGGTGGGTGAGCAATACTATCAGTAGTTCTAAGATTCATAATTTTAAGATTGACGTATAGAATAGGTATACCACCGCGAGTCTTAATCTGCTCTTTAGCCGTTGAAGCGCCAACAATGGCCCCAGCGGTACCAAAAAGCGTTCCGCCAACAACTGCTCGCGTGAAACCGCCCATCTTTTTTGTAACCGTATGTTCGCCCGCACTTTCGATTTGATATCCTTCGATCTCAGAAAAGGAAAAAACTATAGGCTCCTTTTTGAGATGTCTCTTTTGAGAGATATATGCCCATTTATGTTCGGTATCCAAAACAATACGACCGGATAAAGGGCTTTTAACTACCCTGGATTCCTCAAATTTTTTTAACCGTTCATGATTTCTTTCCCAGGCAGCTTTGACTTCGTCAGTGGTTGCCAACATAGAATGAAGGCAAATACGGCTACAGGCCGAACAAATCTCACCATCTCCAATTTGGCTCCTAACAAGCTTTGGTAGTTTTTGGTTGCATATCGAGCATGGATGCTCACTTTTATAAGAGCTCCTTTTCTTCTTGATTAACCCAATTATCAATAGAAGCACTCCAACTCCAAGGGCACCCACTGCTGCTTCAATATCCATATGGGTTATCAGAAAAATTATGGCTAAACTTAGAAATGCAATTGCGGCGATAATCATTCATAAGCCTCCCACTAAACCACATTACTCAAAAATGCTACAGCCTTACCAATGATACGGATAGCTTCCAATTCGGTGCCCACATAAACCAACGGCGCATATTGCGGATTTTCGGGCTGAAGAACGACTTTATTAGGATACTTATACACCCGCTTTAGGGTGGCTTCATCGTCAATAATAACGGCGGCAATCTCCCCATTCTCAACATCCGGCTGCTGATGGATATACACAATATCGCCATCCTGGATTCGTGCCCCAATCATACTTTCGCCCTTGCACCGCAGGCAGAAGTCTGCATGAACGTTTTCGGGCATGTCTACCTCGTCCTCAATATTCTCCTGAGCAAGGATGGGCTCACCGCACGCGATTGTACCCAGCAGCGGAACCTTGCGCATTTTGGGCAGGGGCATGATGTTGTCGGGGAGAGTTGCATCTGGTTTCAAAGAGACTTGTTGATCACTATCCAGGGCAGAAATAACATCATTGACATCAAGGCCAACGACAACAGCTACAGCTTTTATAGTTTCAAGAGACGGGATAGGGGGTTTTCCACTTTTAGGATTATAATTCCGTTCCAATATAGAAATATAAGCCTTGCTAAGACCGGCTCTGTCCGCAAACTCTTGCATATTCATGTTATGGTCTTTCCTGTAATCGCTTATAATATCACCTAAAATCATTATATAACCTCCATGTCAAATACATAATACAGTACACTAGACAAGAAGTCAAGATTTTTGTAAATTAGGCTTGACAATGAATGTCTAGTGTGCTAGACTACAGGCAATGGAGGTGAACAAAATTGCCATACAGGATTAAAGAGAAAAGGCTGAAACACAATCTGACACAAGAAGAACTCGCAGCAAAATCGGGGGTATCTAGAGCCACTATATCTGGCCTAGAAACAGGCATGGTGACGATAACAACGACCGAAACTTTGCGTAAAATTGCACAAGCTTTGGGAGAAAAAGTTAGTGATATTTTTTTAGACTAATAGTCTAGTGAGCTAGACATGATGAAGGGGCTGAAAATATGAAATACGCGGTGGAAGCCAAGGTGTTTGACAATGGAAGAATGGTGGCCCGGGTAAGGCCGGCACGAGATGGCGAAGAAAGCGGCTGCACAGAGACACGGTCCTGCGATGTATGGGTCGATGTGTTTGATTCCGAAATGGAAGCGATCCGGTTCTGCAATGACTACAAGCGTGGTTAGGAGCGGACAGAGATAACAACGACGGATAGGAGCGATGACTGATGCTATGGATGATATCGGTGGTTGTTATCGGACATGCGGGCATATTGCTAAACTGGTTTTTGGGGTTCCGCTGCTACGCTAGAGGAACACACCCAAAATGCCCATATTGCATCAATGTGATTATTCATAAATTGTTTGTTTTGTGCAGCATTGGATGGCTTGTTTGGGGAAATGAAGCCTCATTAATATGGGTGACACTGCTGTTTATCGCTGGGTGTGCAAACTTCCTATTAGGCTGGGCTTTAGAAAAGGGCACCCGTAAAACTAAATTCGCCTGTGATCATTATGAATGGTTGATATGGCTAGGGCACGAATCATTTAGCATTATTTCGGCATGCACCATCGTTGATTGGTACGGAAAGCTCGTATGAAATAGCCTGGTTAAGCGCGATAAATTCATTTGAATCCAGCAGGTAGGTATAGTGATTCTGTGCGTTCCAGTTACCATCTACCAATTTATTTACGGTTTCAATCAATTTTGCCGTATCCGGTGATACATAGATGCAAGCTTTTTTTGCTGCTGCAAAATAGTTTGCAGGGGTAAATTTATCCGGCGGCAATCGATCTGATACCATCGCGCCGAGATGATACATAAAAGATTCAAGCGCTTCTTTTCGGGATGCCTCATAGATTTTAGTTCGCTCCAATTTTATCTGGAATTCTTGTTGGCGGTTTTGTCCAATGAATTGGAAAACGGAGATAAAAACTGTAGGAATAATTGATATTGCGGCACCAATAAGAACGGCAATTAGCGTATCAGACATAACTGCACCTCGTTTATGGAGATAACCAAATTGTACCACATAGGCTAAGAATTTTCCAGAGAGGGGAGGAGGAAATTGAAGCATGTATATCCATGGAGCGATTGCAAACCACCCCAAACCACAACCAAAGCAGAAAGGAGTAATCGGTATGAAGGTACCCAAGATTATTGAGGAGCAGCAGCGAGCATTCCTGGAGCTGCTGGAACGGGACGACAGTCCATGTGTCACGGCCAAGGATTTGGCGGTCCTTTGGGGCGTGGACGTGGACATCATCCGGGCAGCGGCGGAACACGGTACATTGCCCTTCGGGTTTGGCGGGCGGCAGGGCCCGCACTCATCCAGGTTTTGCCGCATCCCCAAGCTGCCCCTGTACAACTGGATGACCCAGGCGGCGTTGTACCGGGACCTCGGAGAGTGAATGCAGGGATGACCCGCTGTGACGCTTGTGGAGAGCTAATCAGTGAGGTCTACTTGAGCCTCTACGATTATCCGTTATGCGCGGCCTGCAAAGAGCTAGAGGATTGGATCCGTGAGACAAAGCAACGAGAGGAGTGATCGGTTTGAAAGTGCTTACAAAGACCTATTATGTATGCGAGATTTGTGGCCGGACGTCAACAGTCCAAGATCGGATCAAGGCGTGCCAGGAATCCCACAAGCTGCTGGAGGATCCCGCCACGGTCGTGGAGCCCCAATACGCCCGCGGCGAACCTTATCCCACGGCGATCAAGGTCATCTTTGGGGACGGCCCTGTGCGTAGTTATGGCTTGAGATGGGAGGTGAAGAAATGAGGACAATCATTGAGGTGTGTGACGATTGCCACGACTGCCGGGGCAGCGCATGGAAGCCGAAGCGGCGGGCCGCGGCCGAGTGGCTGCTGGATGTGTCCATCTGCCTGGAGCGGTCGGACGGCAAAGTGCTTTTCCGGGCCTCAGCCAAGGACCGGTGCCCAGCGTGCGTCGCCAGCTATATCGGCCAGCTCCGGGAGATGGCGGGCGACAATCAGCTGGAAATAACGATGGACAGGAGGGAGATCAATGAGGTATGACAACGTGTTTGGCGTGGACTACCAGGACCTATTCGGCCCAGAAACGACAAAAAAAGAAGGCCCCCAAAAAGAGGAACCCAGAAAAAGATTACAATTACATTATACCCAGGCGAAAGGGATCCGTCAAGACACTCGCGGGCTATACCTTGTCGGGCGGTCAGCTCCGATTGAGGCCGCTGGAAGGAGATAACTGAACATGACACTGAACGATCATATTGAGGCCCTGGACAACCTTGCGTGCGTTACACCCGTGTTCCCCTGCTGCGAGGGGCGGCGGTACATGGCGCTGGTCGCTCGGGGTTATCGGGGATGAGCCAGCCCATCACGCCGCGGGCGGAGCTCCATGAGGGCAAGATCTGGCTTACCTGTCCCTTTAATGTGCGGGCGGCGGCAGATGCTGTCCCCGGTAGGCGCTGGGACCCATGGAATCGTGTGTGGGTGCTGCCAAACACGGCGGCCACCCTGGAAATCCTGGCCGGGTTCCGGGGTCTGGAACTGGACGATGAGCTCATGGCGCGCTTGCCCCAGCCGGAGATCCCGGTGGAAGCAGTGGATGTTCCAGACGCGCCACCCATGCCCCTTCGCCCGGGGATCACACCTTTTGCACACCAGCAGGCGGCTTACGCTCTGGCGCTGCAGCATGACGGATACGCACTGCTCCATGAGCCGGGATGTGGCAAGACCCTGACAGCCATCGCGCTCATCGGACGGCGGCATTTGGAGGGGCAGGTGCGCCGGTGCCTGGTGGTTGCGCCGCTCTCCGTGATCCCGGCCTGGGAGCCGGAGTGGGCCGCCTATTCCAGTGTCCCGGCCACCCTGCGGCTTCTCACCGGCTCCGGGGCCCAGAAGGCCGCGGCTCTCAAAGGCCTGGCCCGGGTCCAGGGGCTCGCCGTGGCGGTCATCAATTACGAGTCCGTGTGGCGGCTGGAGGATGAGATTGCCGCCTGGCGGCCGGACATGATCGTCTGTGACGAGTCCCAGCGGATCAAAAATCCCAAGGCCAAGCAGTCCCGGGCGCTGCATCGGCTGGGGCGGTTGGCCAAGTACCGGCTCATGCTTACCGGCACCCCGGTCAACAACGGGCCGCTGGACTTCTGGAGTCAATATCGGTACCTTGATCCCACGATCTTTGAGGGCAGCTATTACGCATTCCGCAACCACTACGCCGTGATGGGCGGCTTCGAGGGCAAGCAGGTGGTGGCTTACCGGGACCTAGGGGAGCTTACCCGCAAAGCTCACAGCGTCGCTCACCGGGTGACCAAGGCTGAGGCGTTGGATCTGCCGCCCTACACGGACCAGCTTAGATACTGCACCCTTGAGCCCGCAGCCCGAAAACTCTACAACACATTGGAGCGGGAATCGGCGGCGGAGCTCGAGGCCGCCGCGGTGGTTACGGCGCCGCTGGTGGTCACCCGAATGCTGCGCTTGTCTCAGCTCACCGGCGGCTATCTGAGGCCGGACGAGGGGGGAGAGGTCCGGCAGGTGAGCACTGCCAAGCTGCAGCTGCTCGAGGAGGTACTGGAGGACCTTGTCGCCGCTGGCAAAAAGATCGTGATCTTTGCTCGGTTCGTGCCGGAAATCCACGCGATCTGTTCCGCCGCAGCGGCGCTGGTGGGGGAAGCCGGATGCCGCGCCATCTGGGGCGAGACCCCCGGGGAACAGCGTGGCCAGGCGGTTCAGGACTTCCAGACCCTTGGTGAGGTCCGGGTGTTCGTGGCCCAGACCCGCACAGCAGGCCTCGGCATCACTCTGCATGCAGCGGACACCTGCATATTCTACTCCCTCGATTACTCTTATGAGACCTATGAACAGGCCCGGGCCCGGATTCACCGGGCGGGGCAGTGCCACCCCTGCACGGCCATCCACCTTATCGCGCAAAAGACCATTGACGAGGACGTGTTGGAGACCCTGCGGCGCAAGAAGGACTTCGCAGCGGAGATGGTGGACCGCTGGCGGGAAAGGAGAGGCCATGGAACTGATTCAGGAAATCCGCAGCCTCCAGCGGCTGCGGGACAGGATTGACGAGCTCGAGACCGAGCTCAAGGCCCAGAAGGCCCAAGCGTCACAATTGGAGCAGGAGATCCTCGACGCCATGGAGCTGGAGGAGATGGACGATCTAAAACTGGATGGCCGGCGCTACAGCTATCATGCGAGCATCAAGGGCAACGTGCTGGCAGCCAACCGCGACAGGTTTATGGAGGAGCTTCGGGCCCACGGGCTGGGCGATATCATCAAGCCCACCGTGCACCCGGGGACGCTCAACAGCTTGGTTAAGGAGTACTACGAGACAGAGGGCAGGCTGCCCGACTGGGCAGAACCCCTGATCCATGTGTTCACGGTCCGGACCTTACAGGCCCGGAAAACAAAAAAATGAAGGAGGCAATCAACATGACGGAAACAGCTCTTGCAATCTACAAGGATTTTGCCCTTATATCGGACCAGGGCATCATGGGGGACATGAGCCCCGAAGAAATGGATGAGATGATGGAGGACATTGGCAATCTCCCGTCCTCCTATGCTCGGATCAAGATCCCCGCCGGCGGTGCGCTGCAGTTTGAGATCCCGAACGCCGATCAGCCGGATAATCCGGATTATGCCCAGGAGCTCACCGGCGTTATCCTCTATCACCATCCCGCTAATGCCTACTGGGCAGACGCCGACAGCGCCACCGGCGGCACCCCGCCGGACTGCGCCTCCAGCGACGGTAGGACCGGTGTTCCCGCGCCGGATTCCGGGCTCCCTGGTGGTGCGTGTGCGGAGTGCCCCCTCAATGTCATGGGCTCCGGCGAGGGCGGCCGCGGCAAGGCTTGCAAGAATATGCACCAAATATACATTCTCCGGAGCGGCGAAATAGTACCCGTAGTTCTATCGCTGCCACCGACCAGCCTCAAAGCCTTCGGGACCTTCGTGCGCGCCGCGTTTCTGGCCCGGCGCCAGCGGACCTCTGCGGCGGTGGCCAGCATTACCCTTAAGCGAGTGGAATCCGGTGGGAACAAGTATTCAGTGGCTGCGTTCCGGGTGGCGGGCTGGTTGCCCCAGGAGCAGGCGGAGGAGACGAAACGCATGGCCCAGGCCCTTCGGGCGACGGTCCGGGGCGAGGCGGCCACCCCCGGCGCATGACGGCCAACGGCCTGACAGCTTGGCGCCGGACGGCGCAGGAAAGGGGGAGAGTACGTGGAGGACAGACAGGCGCAGGCGGCACTGGTTTATGCGCAAAAATATGGATTTGCCGTGTTTCCGCTGCACAGCGTGCGGGACGGCCGGTGCACCTGCGGCAATGCCAAATGTGACCGAAAAGGCAAGCACCCACGGACCCAAGGCGGCCTCAAGGACGCCAGCAAGGATCCGCAGGTCATTACCCGGTGGTGGCGACGCTGGCCGGACGCCAATGTGGGCATCGCCACCGGCGCGGTAAGCGGCTTTTGGGTGCTGGACATCGACACTGCCGGCGGGAAAGCAGGCGAGGACAGCCTGGATTATCTCCAGGACGAGCTGGGCCCGCTGCCGGCGACATGGGAACAGATAACGGGCTCCGGGGGGCGGCATATGTTGTTCCGCTACCCCGGGATCCCAATCAAAAATAAAGTGGGCTGGATGGACGGTCTGGATGTCAGGGGCGACGGTGGCTATATCGTGGCCCCGCCCAGCGTCCACGCCAGCGGCCGCACCTACGAGTGGGAGCTGGAACACCATCCGGCGGAAATCCCCATGGCCATGGCGCCGGAGCTGTGGGTGTCGGCACTGACCGAACCCAAGCAAAGCACCGGCCAGGCTGTGGACCTGCCGGACAAATTTGCGGCAGGCCAGCGCAACGAGCTCATGTTCCGGCTCGGAGCGTCTCTCCGGGCCCGCGGTCTGTCGGCCGCGGCACTCCGGGCGGCACTGCATGAGGAGAACCGGGCCCGGTGCACGCCGCCCTTGAGCGACCATGAGGTGGACACCATCGCGGAGAGCTGCGCCAAGTATGCACCGGGGGAGCCCAGGCCGGCGGCTGCGGTCATGGAACGGTCCGCTCTCGATACGCGGCTCAGGGACGTGACTCCGGAAGAGATTTTTGGCGCGGAGATCATCGGGGCGCTGGCCGCGGTCAAGGACGAGAATGCCGCGGACTACGCCCAGTATAAGCTGCAGATCCGGGACAGATTTGGCCGGGCTGTGAGCATGCGGGATCTGGACAGCGCGGTCAAGCAGGCCCAGGCCAAGCAGCGGAATTTTCGGATTGTGAACGGCAACGAGACCGATCCCCTGGCCTCGGACTTGATCAAGGACTGCCCGCTCAAGGTGCGCATCCCGCGGGACTGGCGCTGGGACCTCACCGGGGTCCGGCGCGTGGTGCCCAAAAACAACGGACCGGATGAGCTGCAGGTGGCAAGTCAGGTCCCCGTGGCCATCACCGGCCGGGCGGTCAATATCGAGACCCGTGAGGAACGGGTGGAACTGTCCTACCGGCTGGATAACCGGTGGCAGTCCATGATCGTCAAGCGGTCCGTAGCCTTTGCGGCACGAAACATTGTGGATCTGGCTGACAAGGGGCTCACCGTGTCCAGCGAGACCGCCCGGCACCTGGTCCGGTATTTTGACGATCAGTTCGGGCTCAACTTAGACGCGCTGCCGGTGACCAGCACGGTCAGTCATTTCGGCTGGCTTGCAGACGGCCGGTTCCTGCCCGGCGGCGCGGAGGACGTCCGGCTTGATTTCGACGACCAGGGGGGCACCGGGGCCATCGCCCGGGGCTATGAGGCGGCGGGGAGCCTGGAGGATTGGATTGACCAGGTGGCCCGGCCTGTTCGCAAGTTTCCGCTGGCGAGGTTCCAGCTAGCCGCGGGGTTCGGCGCGCCGCTGCTCGCCCTTTTGGGGCACCGGGTGTTCATCGTGCATAACTGGGGCCCGTCGGGCGGCGGCAAGACCGCCGGCGCCTACGGGGCGGTGAGCGTGTGGGGCGATCCCGAGACCCTCAAGACCAGCTTCAACGCAACGAGGGTAGGGCTTGAAAATATGGCGGCGCTCTATGCTGATCTGCCGCTACTCATCGACGAGCGGCAGGTGGCCGGAGACCGGGACGATTTCGTGAAGAGCATCGTGTATATGCTGGGCCTTGGCAAGTCCAAGGCCCGGGGTATGCGGGGTGGCGGCCTGCAAAAATTTACGACCTGGCGGACGATTACCCTGTCCACCGGGGAGCAGCCGCTTACCACTGCGGGCGTGGAGGCCGGCGTCAAAAATCGTGTACTCGAGATCTACGGCCGGCCCTTTGGTGAGGATGAGGACGCGGCCAGAGCCATGTATGACGCGACGGATCAGTATCATGGGACCGCTGGGCCGGTGTTTGTCGCCCGGCTGGCCCAGATGGACCGGGAGGAACTTCGGGGGCAGTACCAGGCCCTACGGGATAGTCTGCTCTTTGCCCGGCCCGATCTGCAGGCGGCCCATGTGCATGCCGTAGCGGTGGTTTGCATGGCTGATTATCTCTATAGCCAGTGGCTGATGGACGTGCCGGAGAGCGCGGCCATGGACGACGCGCTGGCGCTCGGGGACACGATCCTCGACAAGCTGGAGAGCGTGGATGAGGTCAACGACGCGTCCCGAGCCATGGAGTATTTCGCCTCCTGGTGCGGGATCAATGCCAATTTTTTCGAGGCGGACCCGCCCGGCGGACGGCGGTATGGGATCACGGAACAGGGCGCGGCAGGCGAGCGGATCGTGTGCGTGTATCCGCCGATTTTCGAGGACGCCATGCGGGCCGGTGGCTACAACGGCCAGCGGATCCTGCGCGACTGGGCGGACAAGGGCTGGATTCTCACGGAGACCCGGCCCAGCGACGGCAAGCGCCGTTGCAAGGTCCGGCGCCAGATAAGCGGCAAGCGTGAGATGTTTGTGGCTGTGATTGTGGATAACATGTGAATAATATGTGAATAAACGGTGAAAGTTATCCACAAGTGACCCAAAAACAGGGGGTTGTGACCCGGGTGACCCGCAGGTGACCCGCGCTGAATCCCTAGAGGGGAGCCATATAGAGCATGTGTGGGTCACGTGGGTCACGTACATACATATGTCTATATAGGACAATTGTAATACGCACACCCTACGCACCACACAATTACCTATATAGGTTAATGGTATTTCGGACCTTGGTGACCCACACCAAAAAAGTGGCTGAAACCCCTGATATATAAGGATTTCTGAGGCCAAAAATGTGGGTCACCGGGAGTGACCCACGCCAGAAAGGAGGCAAAAATGACCCTGGAAGCGGAACTTAAAGGGCTGTACCAGCGCAAAGCCATGGCGGAAAAACTGCCGCCGGCGGCGAAACAGCGGTACGCTCCTCAATATGCGGCGCTGCTTGAACGGATCAAGGAACTGGAGAGCGTCACGGACACCATGGAGCCGGAGGACCGGGGGGACCCCTACCTGGAGTCGATCTTCCGGGCAGCGCACCAGATCGGGGCCATGGTCTGGCCGGACGGCGGGTTGGATCTTGATTGTACCAAACTGAGCGGATTTGTGCAAACCATGGAGGCTGCGGAACGCGAGGTGGATAGGGCATATCAGGATAGGGACCTGGAACGGTTCCGGGCCGCGGTCACGGCCTGGTTGGCTGCTTGGCAGGAGATCAATACCCGGTGGAATCACAGCGCACAGATCGGGATGGTGGAGGTGGATGAACGATATGCCGAAAGCCCATGGTGAGCTTGAAAGCGAGATCCAGGCAAGGATCCTGAGATATCTCCGGCGGACATTCCCGGACGCGCATATCCGAAAGAATCATTCCCAAGGCCGGTTCGCTACCGGGGGGATCCCGGACATTGAGATGATCGTGGACGGACGGGCAATCTTTTTTGAGGTCAAGCGCCCGGGCGGACGGCCGACCAGGCTCCAGCAGGAGACGATCCGGCGGCTGCAAGCCGCTGGTGCCCATGCGGGGGTGGTGACCTCGGTGGAAGAAACTCAGGCGCTGCTGGCGGAGTGGGGGATCCTTGGAACGGGAGGCGGTGTAGATGGTGATTGACATACATACGGTCCGGGATTTGAGACGACGTATAGAGGGCCTCCAGGAGCGCATAGCACGAATCCGTTCGTCGCTGGAGGGGTCGACGATCCGGATCAGGGATCTGCCCGGAGGAGCCTCCAAAGAGCAGGACCGCATGGCGTCGGACGTGGCCAGATTGCTGGAGCTGGAGGACCAGCTGAAAGCACGAGTGTTGGAGTACGAGACGGAGCTGATCGTCATTGACGAGGCGTTGGCGGCGTTGCCCAGCCCTGAGCAGGAGGTTATGCGACTGCGCTATGTGGATGGGCTCAAGTGGTGGGAGGTGGCACAGCGCATGAACTATGACGAGAGATGGTGCAAGCGTTTGGCCAAACGGGCGGAAGATAGTCTGCTTGATTAAATACGCCCCGAAAAGCCCCTATCATCCATGCTAAAATAGTATCGTGTAAAGCTGCAAGGCAAGCGTGCACACAATATGTTGTGGCCGTCCGGAGATTCTTCGGGCGGCTTTGCTTTGGGAAAATATGGGGGTAAGAATGACCGATATAACCTTGATGCAGGGCGACTGCCTTGAGCTCATGGAGCGGATCCCGGATGGAAGCGTGGATCTGGTGCTGACCGATCCACCATACAATATCGGAGTGACTACCCGAAAGGGCAATAAGCAGTTCGTAAACTCATGGGACAAAATCGACGGATATATTGACTGGTGCATACGCTGGCTACAACAATGTGAACGCGTATTGAAGCCCAACGGTGTATTGTATTTCTGGCACAACGACATGGCCCAAATTGCGGAACTCCTAGAAGTGATCAAAAGGCGTACGCACCTCGCGTTTCGATCATTTTGCATATGGGATAAGGGCGATGCATTTCGAGCTCGAAGTTGGCATCATCGTGACCCGGAGGGAAAGACGGCCTTGAGGTCATGGTTCAGCGTATGCGAATATTGCCTGCATTTTTTCAATGCCCCGAAGGATGCCGAAAGCCATTGGAAGCATACGGGATTAGACAGGATTCACAGCAACCCGGAATGTTTTCGGCCTTTGAAGGCGTGGTACACCAAAGAAAAAGAACGACTTGGGTTGACGGAGGAGGACGTGTCCAAGCAGTACATGATAGCTACGGGACGCAAGCCCCATATGCTGCGCCATTATTTTCGGGACAGCCAGTTCGAGATACCGACCAGGGCAGTTTTTGAGAGTGTATACGAGCCCCTGGGCTTCCGCATTATGACGCAAGGACGGCAAGGCTACGAAGCGATGCGGCAGGAGTACGAAGCGATGCGGCAGGAGTACGAAGCGATGCGGCAGGAGTACGAAGCGATGCGACACTATCATCGTTGTGACGATATGCACTGCAATGTATGGCATGTACCGCCGATCCCATCGCAGAAGAGATATCATACATGCCAAAAGCCCGAAGCAATATTGGAGAGATTGATCCGGGTAAGTTGTAGACCTGGCGGGGTCGTGTTAGACCCATTTATGGGATCCGGCTCCACCGGCGTCGCCTGCATCAATACGGGCCGCAAATTTGTGGGAGTTGAATTGGACCCGCACTATTTTGAGGTGGCGCGGGACCGTATAGCCAAGGCGCAGGCAGAGCTGGCGGAATCGTAGAAATTGGTTAATAGGGTATGAATCGCTCAAAGTATCCATGAGATACAAGGCAGGGGCGGGAGCCGTGGAGCGATTAGTCAAGATCGAGGCGTTGCTTCAAAGCCTCCTGTAGAGTTTGCGAGAAGTTAATACCGGCCCGCTCAGCTTTAGAATTGAGCCAGCTTGGAAGGGTGAGGGTTTTCTTCACTGCCCGATTATCATTCTCGCGTCGGTATTCGTCCGTGTCCGCATCGATGAGATTAACAAAGCCTCCTTCTGGCGGGACTACCTGATCAAGAGGACTCAAATCGGGAATAACATCCACGTTATCCTCAGCATCGACCAGCCACATTTCAATGGCATCGCGGGCCATATCGATAGCATCGGCCAGAGAATGTCCAAAGGTATGGCAACCGGGAAGATCAGGAACGGACACGATATAGTTGTCACCTTCGCGGGCAAAGATTGCGGGATAGATATATTTCATGGTAAACCTCCTTGCTCTAAATATCCCAAAGGGCGGGGACTTATTTAAGCCCCGCGTCTTTAAGGATACTGTTGACTGTGCCAATGGGGATGTCGCCTTTATGACGAGGTATCGGGATCTTAACGCCGGGAACCCGGGGATTGGTAGCCATTGAATGGCGTTTGCCTTCTTGAAGTTCCCAGCCATTTTGCCGGAGTAGCCGGATCAGTTCCCGTTCAGTCATTGGTGTTCCCTCCTTGCAATACTATAATAACACGTATAAACACGTATGTCAAGAGAAATGATAAAGAAATGGCAAAAGAATTTGCGAAAGCATTTTACAGATCGCGAGCCTGGCGGAATACGCGGGAAGCTTATGCGGCCAGTGTTGGCTGGCTGTGTGAGGATTGTTTGGCTGCTGGCATCTACAAGCCGGGGGAGATTGTCCACCATAAGGTGGCGCTGATGCCAAGCAATATTGATGACCCGGGTATCACCTTGGCCTGGAATAATCTTAGGCTTGTGTGCCGGGATTGCCATGCCAAAGAGCATGGCGGAACGAAACGCTACAAGGTGGATGAGGCGGGGAGGCTACGGTTCATCGGATAGTCCCCCCTCTCAAAATTAAAACTGATGGCTCTGGAGACCGGTGGGTGGACTACATTTTTCCGCTCCATGGGCGCGTGAACCCCTACCACGGCAGAAAGGAGGCGAGAGCTTGCCCCGGAAAAAGACATCGAAACAAACGGCAGAACAAGCGGAGATTGCACGACTTACCGGGATCTACAAGGATTTACCGCCGAACGAATTTGCAGTGGCCCAAGGGCTCATCGTCCAGGCGGCACGGCTGCGGGCAAGACTGGACCGTCTGTGGGCGGACATCGAGGCCAATGGGGAAACGGAGTGGTTCACCCAATCCGAAAAGACCGACCCCTACGAACGGGAAAGACCATCGGCTAGGCTCTTCACCGCCACCGATAAAAATTATCAGGCGATCATCAAGCAGCTCAATGAGCTGACGCCGCCGAGCAAGACGGGCGGGAAGCTGGAAAAGCTGATGCAGGATGGATAACTATATCCTGGCGTATTATCAGGCCATCCAGGATGGCTCCGTTGTCGTGGGAAAATGGATTCGTCTTTTTTATGAATATATCATCAAGGGACTGGAACAGCAGTCCTTTTTCTATGAATCTAAGCATGCTCAAAAGGCGATCCGGTTCGTCGAAAACTTTTGCCACCATTGCGAAGGCCGCAATGATTTGCTAAAGCTGGAATTATGGCAAAAGGCCATTGTCTCGGTGGTTTTTGGGATTATGGATGATAACGGATGTCGAATGTTCCGGGAGATCGTCATCATCATAGGACGAAAGAATGGCAAAACGCTGTTTGCCGCCGCGCTCATTGCCTACTGCACGTTTTTGGACGGTGAATATGGCGCAAAGGTCTTTTGCGTGGCCCCAAAATTGGATCAGGCGGATCTGGTGTACAGCGCCTTCTGGCAGACGATCCAGCAGGAGCCGGAGCTTGCCGCACTGATCCGGCGCCGCAAATCCGACTACTATGTCGAGAGCACCAACAGCAGCATTAAGAAGATTGCTTTTAACGCCAAGAAGTCGGACGGTTTCAACCCCCACCTGACAGTTTGCGACGAGATTGCGAGCTGGCCAGGGGATCAGGGCCTCAAGCAATACGAGGTCATGAAATCGGCGCTGGGCGCCCGCAGACAGCCGCTCATCGTGTCGATCAGCACCTCGGGATACCTCAATGAGGGGATCTATGACGAGCTCATCAAGCGGGCCACACGCTTCTTGCTGGGGGATTCCAAGGAGCGGCGGCTGGCCCCATTTCTCTACATGATCGACGATATCAGCAAATGGAACGACATCAACGAGCTGAGGAAGTCCAACCCCAATCTTGGCGTGTCGATATCGGTGGACTATCTGCTGGAGGAAATCGCCGTAGCCGAGGGCAGCTTGTCCAAGAAGGCGGAATTCTTGACAAAGTACTGCAATATCAAGCAGAACAGCAGTCAAGCATGGCTATCCACCAGGGCGGTGGAAAGGGCGAGCGGCCCGGCGCTCCATATGGAGGACTTCCGCAACACCTATTGCGTGGGCGGCATCGATCTGTCCCGCACTACCGACCTTACAGCCTGCACGGCGGTTATCGAGCAGAATGGGCGGCTGAATGTATTCGCTAAATTTTTCCTTCCGGCGGAACGGATCGAGGAAGCGACGGCTCGGGACGGGCTGCCCTACGCGGCCTATGTGCAGCGGGGATTCCTCCAGCTTTCGGGGGACAACTTCGTGGATTACCATGATTGTTTCGACTGGTTCCGGGAGCTGGTGGAGCGCTATCAAATCTATCCGCTCAAGGTAGGGTATGACCGCTACACGGCCCAGTACCTGGTCCAGGAGATGGCCGCCTACGGTTTCCACATGGACGATGTGTTCCAGGGTTACAACCTTACGCCGGTGATCCGGGAGACGGAGGGCCTGATGAAGGATGGCGCCATCCATATTGGCGACAATGATCTGCTCAAGGTCCATCTGCTCAACACTGCGCTTAAGAGCGAGGCCGAAAGCGGACGAAGCAAGCCGGTAAAGCTTGCCACTACAGACCATATCGACGGCACGGCGGCACTGCTGGACGCGATGACGGTCCGGCAAAAATACTATGCCGAGATCGGCGAGCAGCTCAAAAATGGAGGATGACATGGGAAAGCAGAACGATCTTACGATAGCGGTGAACGCACAGCTGCAAATACCGAAGGAGTCCGCGGAGCGCTGTATGAGAATTCTGGAAATGTATCTTCGGGATAATCCGCACCTGGTCATGTTGGGCGGCGGCGAGAAGCCGGACAGGAGTGACTTCCGGCTTTGGATCGAGCAAAGGGGTGATTGAGTGGGGCTGTTTGAGAAAATCTTCAAGCGCCCGGCGGCACACGGAGAAGCCGAAGGCTTCTTCCGGACGCTTACTGCCTATGCGCCGGCATTCACGACTTGGTCCGGCTCCATCTACGAGAGCGAGCTGGTGCGCTCCGCGATCCATGCGAGGGCGACCCATATCAGCAAGCTTCAGATTACGGCGAGCGGCACAGCAAAGCCCAAACTGCAAACCAAGCTTAGAGCGGGCCCAAACGAGTGGCAGACCTGGGGACAGTTCCTTTACCGGCTGTCCACCATTCTGGACGTGCAAAACACCGCTTTCATCGTTCCGGTGCTGGACAGCTTTGGCGAGATCGGCGGGTTCTATCCGCTGCTTCCGTCCCGCTGTGAGATTCTGCAGTATTCCGGCGAGCCGTGGCTAAGGTATCAGTTCCAGACGGGCGGGTTCGCGGCCATGGAGCTTCGAAGCTGCGGCATCATGACCAAGTTCCAGTACACGGACGATTTTTTCGGCGAGAACAACCGCGCTCTGACGCCCACCATGGAGCTGGTGAGTATCCAGAACCAGGGCATTGCGGAGGGGGTCAAGAGCGCCGCAACCTTCCGGTTCGCCGCCAAGGTCAATAACTTCACCAAACCGGAAGATTTGTCCAAGGAGCGGCAGCGCTTTTCCCGAGAGAATCTCCAGGGCGAGGGCGGCATCCTGCTGTTCCCCAACACCTACAGCGAGATCCAGCAGATCAAATCAACGCCCTTTGTCGTGGACGCTGCCCAGATGTCGGCAATCAACCAAAACGTATACAACTACTTCGGGGTCAATGAGGATGTGCTCCAAAACAGAGCCTACGGCGATGCCTGGAGCGCGTTCTATGAGGGTGGAGTGGAGCCCTTCGCCATCCAGTTCTCGGACGTGACGACACGGATGGCCTTCACGGAGCGGGAGCGCGCCTCTGGCTCTTATCTCATGGCCACCGCGAACCGATTGCAGTACATGAGCAACACAGAAAAGCTCAACGTATCGGCCCAAATGGCGGACCGCGGGATCATGAACCGTGATGAGATCCGGGAGATCTGGAATCTGCCGCCGCTGCCGAATGGGCAGGGCCAAGCCTACACTATCCGCGGCGAGTACTACCTCTTGGGGCAGGATGGCAGCGTGACAAAGAAAGGGGATGATCTGACAGGTGATCAGCAAGGATAGGGAGTACCGCGCATTTGAGATGCGGGCGGCTGAAGATGAGATGACGGTGGAAGGCTACGCCGCAGTCTTTGATGCACCGGCCACCCTGTACAGCTATGAAGGCGTGGACTACAAAGAGGCAATCGACCGGGGCGCTTTTATAGCGGCAGAAATGCAGGACGTTGTCATGAACTACAACCACGGCGGAAAACCGGTAGCGCGGACCAAGAACCACACCCTTGAGCTCACTGTAGACGGCCGGGGGCTCAAGGTTCGGGCCGATCTTTCGGGCACGGAGGAGGGCCGCCGCCTCTATGAGGAGATCAAGGGAGGCTATATCGACAAGATGAGCTTCGCGTTTGTGGTATCGGAGGATACTTACGACCGCGATACCCATACAAGGCGTATACTTGGCATCAAGCGGCTGTACGATGTTGCAGCCGTGGATATGCCGGCCTACGATGCGACCCACATTTCAGCGCGCTCCTACTTTGATGCGGAGGCGGTCAAAGCTGAGCGGGCGGAGGCCCGAGCGCGAAAAATCAGGCGGATCAAACTAATGATGGAGGTAATAAGATGAGCAGAATTGATGAGATCGAAGCCCGTATGGCGGAGATCGCAAAGGAATTGGACAACGAGAACGCCGATGTGGATGCACTGGAAAAGGAAGTGCGCGGATTGAAGGACGAGAAGAAGGCTATTGCAGAGACCGCCGAAAAGCGACAGGCCCTGAGAGACGAAGTGGCCGGCGGTGCGGGGACTGTGGTTAGAAAGTTTGCGCTGGATGCAGCGGAGGATCGCAGCTTTAACGCCGATTCCAAGGAGTACCGGAACGCCTTTTTAAAGGACCTCCTCGGCCTTGAAATGTCGAAGGAGGAGCGGGCGGCGTTTGTGCACACCACCGCCAACACCACGGCTGTGCTGCCCACCACTATGCTCAATCAGATCTGGGATCTGGTGTCCAAGCAGCATGCCATTATGGGCGACATTACCATCTACCGCACCGGCACCATCCTGGAGGTGGTCAAACACACGGCGATCACCCAGGGGGCCGCAAAGACCCTATCCGAGAACACGGCCAACGATGATGAGCAGAATACCTTTGTGAAGGTTACGCTCTCCGGCAAGGATTTTGCCAAGCATGTGGACATCTCCTATGCCATGGAGCGCATGAGCATTGACGCCCTGGAACAGTATCTCGTGTCCGAGATCAGTGCGAGCCTTGGCGACGCGATGGCAGCCGACGTTATTGCCCAGATCGGCACCGATACGGCGGCGGGCAACAAGGTTAACAGCGCAGCCGCTGGGGCTCTCACCTTTACGGAGCTGGCCAAGCTCTTTGGGCTGCTGAAGCGGGTGGGCGCGGTATCGGTCTATGCCACCCGGTCCACCATCTACAACTACCTTGTGGGCATGGTGGACAGCACCGGCCGGCCCATCTTCCAGCCCTCCGCACAGGCGGGGCAAGAGGGCGTTGTGCTTGGCGCCGCAATCAAGGTGGAGGACGCTGTAGCGGATGATGTGATCCTGATTGGTGATGGCAGCAAGGTGGTCTACAACATGGTGCAAGACATCATGATCGAAAGCGATCGGGACATCAGGAGGCATGTCACCACCTATAGCGGCTATGCCCGCGGTCAGGGCGCCCTGGTGGATCCCAATGCCTTTGCCCAGCTCACCATTACAGCAGCGGGGGGTTAAGGAGCTATAGCCTCATGAGCGGACCCGTGGTCTATACCGCTGAGGCCCTGAACGCTATGACCATAGCGGAGATCAGGGCCTTGGCCGCGGGTCTGGGTTATAGCGTGACCAAGATCCGAAAAGCCGAAATCATAGCGGAGTTTTTGGAACAACAGGAGGCCAAAAATGTTTGACAAGGTGAAGCTGGCGCTGCGAATCACGAGCACAGCGTTTGACGAGGAAATTCAAGACCTGATCGCCGCAGCGTTGGCTGACCTTGGCATTGCCGGCGTCACCACACTGCAAGAGACAGATCCGCTCATTATCCGGGTGGTGACCACTTACTGCAAACTGCATTTTGGCGTGCCGGACGATCCGGATCGGCTGAAAGCCTCCTATGACGAGCAAAAGGCCCAGCTCCAAATGGCGACGGGATACACGGACTGGAGGGAGAACTGATGAATTTCTCGGATGAGATTGATCTTATTGTCCATGAGTATCGTCAAGACGCTGATCACAATCAATATCCTGTGGATACCAAGCGGCGTGTGTTTTGCGATGTGCTGTCCGTTGGGCGGTCTGAGTATTATGCCGCAGCCCAAACAGACCTCCGTCCGGAACATGTGTTTAGGCTTTACTCGGCGGATTACAATGGGGAAAAGGAAGTCGAATACCAGGACATGCGCTATACGGTCGTGCGCACATACGCTCCAAAGAACAAAGACAAAGTGGACCTTACCTGCGAAAGGAAGGTGGGCAATGAAGGTTGATGTAAGTGGGCTTGCCGACGCAGTACAGAAGGAGCTTATGGCGTACTCACAAAAGGCCGCAAATGAGGTAAAAATCGCTACGGACAAAGTAGCGGCTCAAGGTGTTGCCGAGCTTCGGACCACGAGTCCAAAAGACACGGGGAAATACCAACGCGGATGGAGGAAAGAAACGGTATACGAGGATCGGGCAGGCAAAAGAGTCGTTGTGAGGAATACGCGCTATCAATTGACCCATCTTTTGGAGAGGGGCCACGCCAAACGAAATGGTGGCCGCGTTGCCGCAAAGCCTCATATCCATAAAGTTGAAGATAAGATGATTGGTGAATTTGAAAAGAGTGTGCGAAAGGCGCTGAGCGATTCATGAACGCAACCAAAATCCTGGACGCGGCGGGGTTGCCCTACGTGCAAGGGGCCTGGAAGAACGCGCCTAAGTTGCCCTATATTGCGTATCTTATGCCCAGCACGACGAACATTGCCGCGGACAGCAAGGTCGCCGAAGTTGTCGCCCCTCTGCGCATTGAGCTCTATACGGAGCGCATCGACAAAGAGGCGGAAAACAAGATCGTGGCGGCCCTAGAAGGGTATGTTTGGGATAAGTCGGACACGATTTATCTTGACGGCGAAGATATGTATGTCACCTATTACGAAGTGGAGGATTGATTATGGCAAAACTCAATAAAGGCTTTGCAGAAATCGGATATTTTACGATCACAGAAAAAGAAGATGGCACGGATGAATACGGTCCTGTGACCAAATTCCCCGGTGGACGCGAATATTCCGTGGAACCCCAGGGCGATCCTGTAGAGATCTATGCTGATTCCGTGCTTGCTTATTCCGAGGATGTAAACGACGGGTATATGGTATCCTTGACGGTGCTCAAATATTTGGACAGCGTGATGCACGACTGGCTGGGGGATACGGTGGACACGGCCCAAAAAACAAGAGCCGAATATGATAACCAGGTTCGTCCGCGTTTTGGACTGGCGCTAAGGGATCTTACGACGGATGCAGCCGGCGAAATCAAGTGGTTCTACAACTGCCGCGCCAACAGCAGACCTACATTCGCGAGCAAGACCAAGGAAAAGGGCTTCGACGCGCAGTTTGAGACCATGGAAATTCGGGCTTCCCGGCGAAATGACGGGCTGGTAATGTACGTGACACAAGGTAATGAGATTCCGTCCGTAGTGCCTACGGTGGCAAAGCCGTCACCGGTGGGAGCGTAGGCCATGGAACACACAATTACAATAGAGGGCAAGGATATTCGGTTTCGGGCGGATGGTAATCTAGGGAGGCTATATCGGTTCTACTTTCGGAAGGATCTGTTCAAGGACTTTGGCAAGCTGCAAAAGAGCGTGGAGGTTTTCCTTTTGGCCAAAGAGGCGGGAGAGGCAACGGATGATGATATATGGCGTTATGTGGAATTCGAACTGTTGGAGAATTTGGCCTGGGCAATGGCGAAGAAAGCGGACCCTAATCTTGTCGACATTGATGAATGGTTCAGCCAATTTGAGAAACTTGTGAGTGTATATGAGAAAATCGACGAGATAATGCAGATGTTTTTGGACAGCTTAGCCACCACGGTACCACCAAAAAACGGGATAGCGGAGGGGAGGCGCCCTTAACCTATGAAACGCTGCTAATCAGCAGTCTAGGAATGGGCCTCACCTCCGCGGATATGGACAACTTTTCGACGGGAATGCTGTTGGACGCTATCACCACCTACAACAATTTGATGGCAAATGCAGATGACGACGAGGCAGACAGATCACAACGCTACGAACAGCTCCTTGCCCTTAAAGATGCTTACGCACAAAAATTCGCGGCAGGAAAAATGACACACGAGCAATACCAAAGCTATCTTGACGCGCTGAAGGAGGGAGAGCAGTATGGCGGGCAACATTAAGGGCATTACCATTGAGATTGGCGGCGATACCACTGGCCTCAATAAGGCGATCAGCGAATCCCGCAAGACGACCAACGGCCTAGATAAGGAGCTCCGCGCTCTCAACAGTGCGCTAAAATTGGACACGGGTAATGTGGACCTGCTCAAAGAGAAGCAAAAAGTGTTGTCCCAGGCCGTCCAAGAAACCCAGAAACGCACTGAGGCCTTACAAACGGCCAAGGACAACGCCGATAAAGCCATGGCAAACGGAACTGAGATCAATCGCCAGGAGTACACAAAGCTGGTGACCGAACTGTCCAAGGCTAAGACCAGCACGGCGAAATACAAGGATGAACTCAATGCGACAACGGCGGAACTTGACCAAAATACCAAGGCGGCAAGCCAGACGAAAGTCCGGGTGGACGAGTACTCCAGGTCTGTCAACAGGGCAGCCACGGAAAATCTGCAGCTCAATGGCCGGTTGGGGGAGGTTGCGAATGCCCTTGGCGTAAAAGTGCCTCAAGGGGCGAGCAAAGCCATTGCCAGCATGACGGCCAGCGTGGCGGCCTGCGGGGCACTGATGGCCGCGACCGGCACTCTCATCGGGAAGCTGATCAGAGCCTCCACGGAGACGGCAAAATTGGCCGATGATATTGTGACGCTGTCCAAGGTCACTGGGCTCTCCACGGATGCCATCCAGGAACTCAATTATGCGTCTGAACTGATGGACGTATCGACCGAGGTTATGACCGACTCCATGGCCCGAATGGTCCGGAATATGAATATGGCCCGTGAAGGGACGGGGCAGGCTGCGGACGCATTCAAAAAATTGGGCATCGCCATAACTAACAATGATGGTACGCTGCGCAACCAGCAGCAGGTATTCTACGAGCTGATTGATAAACTGGGCCGGGTGCGCAACGAAACGGAGCGGGACGCCATGGCCATGGCCATCTTCGGCAGATCCGCACGAGAGCTCAATCCTCTTATCCTTGCCGGCAGTAACGAGCTCAAAAAGCTGGCTCAGGAGGCTCACAATACGGGCTATGTGATGAGTGGGGAAACGCTCAACTCCTTCAACTCTCTCCAGGACAGCCTGGACCGGCTGGACAACAAGACGCTCGCCCTCAAAGCAGCAATGGGCGAGGCGCTCCTGCCCATCTTGACGGCCATTGTTGATATCGTATCCGCTATCCCGCCGGACGTGGCGGCAATTATTGTGGTGGTAGCTACCATAACGGTGTCCATCGTCACGCTTGTGCAGACGATTAAGACAGTCACCGCGGGGGTTAAGATGCTGTCCAGCATCTTTGGCTTCGGCGTCAATCCGACGCTGCTCAAAACTATAGCCATTGTCATGCTGGTTGTGGCTGCTCTTGTAGCCTTAGGGGTTATCATTGCTACCATTCAGGGGCGTGCCAAGGAGATGGAGCATACATTTGCATCGGTCAATAGGTCCGTAGGCTCAATGAGTTATTCTGCGAGCCGTGTGCCGTCCTATGCGGTGGGTACCAGTTACCATCCAGGGGGCATGGCGTTGGTTGGCGAGCAGGGCCCTGAACTGGTAGCGCTGCCCCGAGGCAGCAAGGTCTACACAGCACGGCAGACGGAGGCCGTTATGAACAACAGCAGCACATCCAATCATACTGTTGTCAATGTGACGGTCAACGGTATCCGTGAGTATAACGAGCTTATGGCTATGATCAAGGACAGCCCGGCAGCTATTCGGGCGAGGGGGTAAGAGAATGGCGGTACAAACGTTGCGTGCTTATGCGTGCCAGAGCGCCGTGGTGGATAAGAGCCGGCCCGGCGAAAATTTTCCGTGTACTTCGGAGGCTCTTATTCGGCAATGCCAATATAACCCCTACGGCGATCTATTGACCACACCGCTACTTCTGCAGTTCGACCTCACGCCGGCCGACAAAAAAAGGATTGTAGGGTACAGTCTTAATCTCTATACGCTGGATACCGACATTCCGGCAGAGGATCCGGAAAACCGGCGGGTGACACTGACGGCGATCTGTTTTGACGCGGATTGGCAGGAGGGCACGGTTACCTTTAGCGAGGTGGGAGCTGAACTCACGGCGCGCATGGCGGAAGGCTCCCCGGCTGTATGTGTATCCTCTTTGTCGAAGGAGCGGGTAGATCAATGGAGCGAGTATCCCTCCTTTTCCAATACTTTGATTCCGCGAAATATGTTTTTGCACTATTCCACGGGACGTGCTACTTATTCCAAGATCGCGGCCGCTCACGCGGCAAGCAACAAACCTTACCTGGAACTACAATGCGAGGACGTACAGCTCTACGCGAGTTCGCCGGCTCCAGCAGGCGGGGTGGTGGACGAAACCAGGGATACCACATTTTCGTGGGCGCCCTCCTTCGACGCCACGCGGGTTATCGGGACTGTGTCCCAGTCATCGGCAAGGCTGGAGTGGCGTGACGTTACGACTCCGGCTACAGTTTACAATCTTGTAGTCCAGGGGACGGATACGCAGGCGACCATCCCAGCGAATACGCTGCCTAGCAATGGCGCTTTCGAGTGGCGCGTACGCGCCGATGGCGATAACGGCGCTGAAGGCATCTGGAGCGCGTGGTATCGGGTATCCACGGTGGATAGCGCCAAGACGAGTGCGGTGGACCTCAAGCCCGACCTGTCCTATGTGGCGGGCGATAGAGTGCAGCGTTTTTCCTGGACCAGTGTGTCGCCGCTGGGTACCCAGCCCCATGGCTATGAGCTGCAAAAATCTGATGATGGTGTTATCTGGACGACGGTTGCGTCTGCGGTAACCTCAAATAGCCATTGTGATGTTCCGGCCCATACTTTTTCGAGCGGCAATCAATATTGGAGGGTACGCACCTACAACTCGGACAACGTGGTGGGCGAGTGGTCGACACCGGCTCAAATTACCATCATTTCTGCACCGCAAGCACCCCAAATCATTGGTGTGACCAACCATAGCTATCCCACAATCACCTGGCAAGCTACAGGGCAATATGGTTATCAGGCGCAAATTATCCAAGGAGAGGATATTATCTATGACACGCGGATCGTAGCGGGCTCGGGTAATCAACATACTGTTGCCAACGCTCTCGTCAATGGCAATTATATTGTGCGGATGAGGGTTGTGGGAATCAATGAGGCGATGTCCGATTGGTCGGAATATCCTGTCATAATTGCAGTACTGTCATTTGCGGACATAATCCTCACGTGTGGTCAACAGGGGTATGGCACCGTGCTTAATTGGACGATCAGCACGGATAAGACCACGTTCGAAGCCCTTGTTCTGCGGGACGGTGTACCCGTGGCTAGTTGCGGAACAGCTACGCAATATAAGGACTATTTGGTGCCAAGCGGCAAACATACCTACAGTATTCGCGTGAAGGCCGAGGGCGACATCACGGATAGTCAGCCCGTGACAGTTGACATTGCGCTGCCCTGCATTCTGATCGCGCCGGTGGATAGACCAGACGACATCCTCATCTGCCGTTATGACACGGAGCGTAGTTCCTTCGCGGCGACCTATACAAGTCCCAAGGAGTATATCCAGTTGTCCGGTAGGAGGCGGCCGATGGTCATAACCTCGGACTTTGAGACGGAGACGCTGTCCTTCGGGTATGTGGAGCCGAATGATGAGGTTAAGACCAAATTGCTACAGCTTGTACAGGAGCATGCGGTTTGGGTCTATCGGGATGCATATGGTGCGCAAAGATATATTGCCATCGATAGCATCAGCTACAAACGTACACCCGCTATGTATCAGTACAGCATCGCTGCAACGGTGGTGGATTACCAGGACTATGCGGCCAGGCATGAGGGATACTCGGTGCTGATGCCGGCTTATCAGACCATGATGGTGAGGGATGGATAATGCTAGGATTGACCCCGGAAGAACGGTTGGCTTTGCAAAGGAGCCCACGGAAAGAAAGGTATGTATTTGAACTAGTGGACCGGTGGGGCATCAGGAAAAAGGATTTGGCTGTATTGAGTGCATCCATATCCGTCAATATGGACGATGCGGTCAAGCGCCGCGGCACATTTTCGCTCGTGCTGGACGACGACATTGACTGGCTCAGTGATAGGATAAGGCCCGTTATGTGCGTACAACTCCAAGACGGCACCTGGGCCCAATGGCCTAAAGGACGATACCTCATGATGAGCCCAAAAAGGACCTTAGATGGCAAAGACGAGGTGTGCGAAGTCGAGTGCTATGATGAGAGTATGATCTTACAGCAGGATCGGTTTGTGGAATCCCAAACCTTCCCAGCGGGCACACCCTACTTTGATGTGTTGACTCAAATCCTAATATCAGCAGGATTGCGCGAGGCCCGTGTGGAGCCAAGCGATGGAGTCCTGCCAGCGGCTCTGGTTTTGGATGACAGCAAAAATAAGCTTGAATGGATCAATGAGCTGTGTACTCAGATCAACTTCAGGAGCCTATACATGGACGACGCAGGTGCCCCCATCCTGCGACCTTATATGCTATCTGAAATGACGGTGCCTGATTACAGCTATGTACAAGACGAGGTGTCCGTACTCTATCCCGAAGTCACCATAGAGGCAGATTTCTGGAATGTGCCCAATGTCATCAAACGCACCATGAGTCGCCCAGATATGGATCCCTTGACAGCAGTCCACATCAATGACAATCCCGCAAGTAAGCTATCCACGGTAGCTCGCGGCGGCATGAGGATTGTGGATACGGGCACTATTGATATGGTGGACGGGCAGGAGAGCTTGCAGAAGATTGTGGAGCGAATTGCATTTGAAAGGCAGCAAGTCTCTCAAATCGTCGAAGTGGAAACGTTGAACATGCCTCACCATGAAATATATGACGTTATTGAGCTTCGCACCGACGCTCTAAACGGTGTTTTCCGGGAGACTGGATGGGCAATGGAGCTGCACACAGCGGGGAAAATGACGCATAGCCTGCAGCGGGTGGTGGTGTAGAATGCGCAATGTGTTTGTTCAGACGGATCGAGATAAGCGGCTCCTTCAAACGCCGAGTCTGCCTTGCTTTGGCACGGTGGAAGCTTATCAAGGGGGTAAGGCCAAGATTGTTATAGATGGCGATGCCTCAACTAATGGAATATGGTACGAGTGCTTACAGAGCTGTACGCCGAGCGCGGGTGACCGCGTTTTTTTTGTGCGAACAGGCTCAACGCTTGTGATCCTTGGCGTACTTGGCGATAAGAGCGGAGGATGATAGATGGGCAATTATTACAGCAATCATACAGGCCAAGAATTTGATGCTTTGTTTGGCATGCAGGAGAGTATGGACGACCTAAATACGAGGTTTGCTTCCCACGCGCACACAGGCGAGGACGGGACGGTGCGAGTCAACGCCATGGACGCGGACACGGTGGATGGGATGCACGCGGAGGCGTTTGCGCGGCGGAATCTGCAATGGTTTGACTTACCCGTCCGGGATGGCTTTATAGGCCCGGCCAAGTATGCAAAGGATGATATGGGGTTTGTGCATTTGTATGGACAGATCTATAAAGCGCCGGGCGTTGTTGTGCCGCTCGGCTCCATTGTCGCTGACCTGCCGGTGGGATACTATCGTCCTGGACGCCTTGCAGTACCCGTAACCAGCAATTACTCCAGCGGCGGTAATCCAATATTTGATCCGGATGTACTTGTAATCATAGATGGCGCTATATGGGTGCCTGTGCATAACAACGCGAATAGCAATACATCCAGCGCACCGGTATTTGATGCACAATTTTATGTGGGGGTGTGATGATGTACACACATAGATGGGTCATAGATGCACAGGGCTACTATAGGTTCCCCGTATTGGTAGAGATCGACGGGAGCGGGCATGAGGCCGTTCAGTACTACACTTTACAGGCGGGCGAAAGCCTGGTGAATGTCCGGGTAAGCAGTGAGGCTGTCCGGCCCAAATGGGATGGCAAGGAATGGATTGAGGGCGCGACAGCGGAAGAAATAGAGGAATGGCGGGCCCACCATCCGGTGCCGGGTCCAACATTGGCCGATCGGGTGGCGGATATCGAGGACGCGCTTACCGAAATGATGTTTGGACCAGGGGGGTCAGAGGAAAGCGGAAGCTTTCCTAAACCCGAAGGGGGTGCGGCATGACGGCAATGACGAGAATAGCATGCCGAACGATTGAAAGGCGCATGGAGGCGGGCGAGAGCTGGGAGAGTGTGATCCTGGACTATCCGGGACTTACGGCGGAACAGCTTGCAGAAATCCGGGCGGAGGTGATGGGCGGCAGTGAACAGTGAAATCATTGTGGCCCTGGTGGCCTTTGCGGGGACATTAGCCGGGACCTTCGGGGGGATACTGACAGCCAACAAGCTGACCACGTACCGAATCGAACAACTGGAGCACAAGGTGGAAAAGCACAACAAGGTGATCGAACGGGTGTACAAGCTGGAACAGGACGGAGCGGTAATTCAGGAGGATATCAAGGTGGTCAATCATAGGCTTGAGGATCTGGAGAACTATCATAAATAGACCTTGGCAGCACCCAGAGGAATTGAGGGTGTGATAGGGTGAAGAAAAAGGAGCGTGAAAGGATGCAACTCATAGAGCAGCTGCTCCCGGCGGGAGCGAAGAACAAACCGGGGCGGAACATGACCCCGAAGTACATCACCATGCACAACACCGGCAACAGTGCAAAGGGCGCGGACGCGAAGGCCCATGCCAGCTACCTCACCAGCGGGGCCGGAGGCCAGAAGGTCTCCTGGCATTACACCGTGGATGACGGCGTGATCTATCAGCACCTTGCTGACACCGAGCAGGGCTGGCACGCGGCGGACGGCAGAGGCCCCGGCAACAGTCAATCCATCGGGATCGAGGTATGTATGTTCGAGGGCATCGATCAGGCCCGGGCCGAGGCCAACGCCGCCCGGCTGGTGGCAGAGCTCATGCACAGGCATGACATCCCCCTGGCCAACGTGACCACCCATCAGCACTGGCATCCCAGCAAGTATTGCCCGGCGCTGATCCTGCCCCACTGGGACAAGTTTGTGGCGGCGGTAGAGACGGCGTACAACGGAGGGGAGGCACAGATTGACGTGAGTAAGGGACACAGCGTACTTGTCGAGTGGAGCAGGGGCGCGGAGGTCAAGGAGTTGCAAAGCGCCCTGAACCGGCATGGGTACGCCCTCGAAGTGGATGGTACCTATGGCCCCGCGACGCTGGCAGCGGTGAAGGAATTCCAGCGTTCCCACGGCCTCGATGTGGACGGGAAGGTGGGTCCTGCAACCTGGGCGGCGTTGGAGCAGGAACCGGTGAGCCAGGGGCACAGCGTACTGGTGAAATGGTCCAAGGGCGAGGAGGTCAAGGGGTTGCAAACCATTCTGAATGGACTGGGGTATGGTCTTGATGTGGATGGCACCTACGGTCCAGCGACGGAAGCGGCGGTGAGGGACTTCCAGGGCAAGCACGGCCTGGACGTGGACGGCAAGACCGGCTCCAAAACGTGGACGGCGCTGGCACAAGCGACAGCAGAAAAAGATGACACCCTGTATCGGGTGCAGATCGGAGCGTACCGGGACAAGGCGAATGCGGAGGCGGCGAAGGAAGCGGCAAAGGCCGCAGGATTTGAGGCGATCATCAAGATGGACGACGGGGAGGGGTAGAAAATGGAGCTTATGGACTACATCATCGGGGACGCGCTGATCCTGGTCCCGGCGCTATGGATCGTGGGAGCGCTGATCAAGCACGCCTTTGCAAAGGTGCCGAACTGGACGATCCCCTTCGTGCTGCTGGTCCTGGGGATCGGGGGCGCGATGGGGCTGATGGGCCCCTCGGTTGAGAGCGTCGTCCAGGGCATTCTGGTGACCGGCGCGGCGGTGCTGGGCAATCAGATGATGAAGCAGGGTGCAGAAGCAAAGAATCAGGGATGAGATAGGGCCGGTCAAAAGACCGGCCTTTTTTCGCAGCACCTATTAACGAATAATACGAATATACTAAAAATAAAAAGTTTGTAGTAATTGACATTGACCGCTATAATGTTTGGTAGTAAAATAATATTACCGAATAGGTAAATAAAAATAATGGTGGCGGCATGGAGATTAGCTTTAGAAGCAATAAAATAAAGAAGTGTTGTTATGATATAAGATCAGCCAGAAAGAAGTATGGCGATTTGGTGGGGCAGAAGTTGATTGCGACGATTGATTATATAGAGCGGGCCAAAAATTTAGCTGATATTAAGGCGTATACCCCCTTTCATTTCCATGCGTTAACTTCGGACCGAAAAAATCAATATGCAATAGACTTGGGGAGAAGGACTGGTTGGAGATTAATTCTGGTCTTATATGATAACAATAATAATAAACTGGTTGGAGCTTTAGAGGAGATTTGTGAGAGAGTGCATGAACTGTACGTATGGGAGGTGACGAATCATTATGACTAACAAAGTAGAATATAGGGATATTATTGCCTTCCACCCGGGGTATTATATCAATGATCTAATTGAAGAATTGGGGATTACCCAAAATGAGCTCGCTAAAAGATTGGAGACGTCAGGCAAAACAGTTAGCAAACTCATCAATGGTCAAATAGATCTATCAGATCAACTAGCCTATGGATTATCTGTGATGACG
Source organism: Gehongia tenuis (assembly GCF_014384795.1). Classification (NCBI taxonomy): domain Bacteria; kingdom Bacillati; phylum Bacillota; class Clostridia; order Christensenellales; family Christensenellaceae; genus Gehongia; species Gehongia tenuis. The sequence continues at coordinate 64,305 of NZ_JACRSR010000003.1, forward strand.
GGATCCAGTGTTGACGTATGGCTTAATTTGCAGAAGGCGTATAAAGAAAAATTGCTGATCATCGAGGGCAGAAAAAAGATGGATGAACAGCAAGAAGTTCTTGATATGATGGATTACTCGTATTTTGAAAGACTGGGCCTTGTCCCCAAAGCAAAAGATAAGGTGCAAAAGATTCTTAATCTATGTAGTTATTTCAAAATATCTAATTTGGAGGTGTTGTCACAGCCTGATCTGTTTGCAAGTTTTAAAACGGGGATTTCAAATGTGCAAAAAAAGAACATTGTAAATGCTAATGCTTGGGTGCAAACAGCAATTAACATTGGTATGGGAAAAGAAGTTGCAGCCTTTAACAGCAAACGGCTGGAGGAACAAATAGAAACAATACGATCCATGACCCTAAAGGAACCAAATGAATTTGCCCCAGAGCTAAACAGAATTTTAGCTGAATGCGGGGTGGCACTCATATTCTTGCCCACATTAAAAAATTCTGGGATCAATGGTGCTGTAAAATGGGTTAACGATAAGGTGATTTTAGCTTTAAATGATCGGAGAAAATATGCAGACTTATTCTGGTTTGCGCTATTTCATGAGATTGGCCATGTGATGCAAAAACGTAAGAAGCTGTTCATTAGTACGAACTATGAATATATTGAAACAGATAAGAAGCTGGAAGAGGAAGCTGATAATTTTGCCAGAGATACACTTATTCCCGCCCGCCAATATGCGGAGTTTGTAGGAATGGATAGATTTTATACCAGGGAGGAAATAACTGATTTTGCTAAAAAAATTAGCATACATCCGGGAATTGTTGTGGGTAGATTGCAACACGATAGGAAGGTGGATTTTAGAAAATTTAACGATATGAGGATACAATACCGAATCACTCCGCGAGAAGCAATTTAGTTTTGTCTATTCGCTCCTAAGCAGTATGTCTCCCATGAACTGGTGGGATTGGACGGAGACCAGGGCAGGACACCCCGGTCAATTATGGCCGGGGTGTTTTTTATTGCTTATCTGTGCTATTCTATAAGTGTCGCCCTAGAGGCGTGGATTGAAATTGCATTGAAATGGCAAAAAAGCGAATAAACGATGTCGTGCCGTCTTGGCGCGTGGATTGAAATACACGGGGCGCGTGGATCAATAACGTAAACTGTCGTAAAATCGTCGTAAAAACACAAAGAAATGCCATGATCAAAGGACTTTGATACGCCTCTTAATCAGGGTGTCCTGGGTTCGAGCCCCCGATGGCGCACCAACGTGAAAACCCTGTGGCTGTAAGGCTACAGGTTTTTTCTTTTTGCGTTATTGACACCATTTCGGGTCTTAATACCACTTATTTACCACTTATGGGATACGGCCACAGTGAAGTCGCCCTACACTTTCTTAGAAGTGGAGCTTGAGATTGTGGGCATCTATACCCTGGCGGAGGCGCTGGCTCCCGTGGGGCATCCCTTCAACAATCCGGAGAACCAGATCTATGTGGATGCGGGGACGGCTCTTGAGCTGAATGATGAGGAGCGGATTCATAGGGCGGTCTACAGCATAGACGATCCGGTGGAGGCATCCGCGTTTGTGGAAAAAGCCAAAGCTCTGCCCGAAGCATTTTCGAAGGAAAAGGAGATCATCTATACGGTTAATAACAGTGAATACCGCAATGTATCGGGAGCGCTCAACAGCATCATGGGCATTACCATTGCCATGGTAACGGCGTCCATGGTTATGGGTGCCATCATTTTGACCCTTCTTGTGATCATGGCGATGAAGGAAAGGGATTTTGAAATCGGTATCCTTCTGTCCATGGGTGAACGTAAATGGAAGATCATTGCCCAAATGATTTTGGATGTGCTGGTGCCGGTCATGCTGGCGGTAACCGCCTCCGTGTTTATCAGCGGCTGGGTGGCGCAGAGCAATGGCACTCTGCTTGGCGGGGAAAACATCAAGGTGACCATTGAAAGAGCGCCGGTCATCATCATGTATCTTTGCGGCCTGGGCTTAACGCTGCTGGCGTCCACCGTATCCATTTGGAAGATTACGCGTTACCGTCCCAAAAAAATTCTTATGGCGATTGAATGAGTCGAACTTCAGAAACCGGATGCTAAAAGGCATCCGGTTTTTTGTTTTTCAGGAATGAAATAGAGTATTTGTAAATCTTTATATGAAAAATAATTATTTATTGGATATATCAAGGCTTTTTTGTAAAAAATTCATAAAGTATAAACACTTTTTGCTATAAATATGGTATAATCTGATGGCGAATTTAAAAGAAAAATGTAGAATTATAGGAGGGTGATTATGAAAAGATTATTGAGCGTACTTCTGGTGGTCTGTGTCCTGCTTCTTGTGCCGGCCTTCAACGTAAAGGCCGATCCTTCTCTTACGTATGTCGACATTACGGACAAGCTTGGAAGCTCGGTGAACACCTATGCTTTCGATGACTCGGAAACCAATGCCGACGGCCTGCCCGCAAAGGGGTATTCGGTGAACCTAAGCTATGGCGATCGTTTGGAAATAACGGTGGCCAGCTATGATTTTGGAATCACCATCAAGGACAATGACGGCACGGTTCTTGCCGCCAACGCGCCCGGTGAAAGAAATGCTTTCATTCTGGTGGAACGAACGGGTATCTACAAAATTGAGATCGCCTACAGCGGAGGAGATCCCGTGCCTGCTGAAGTTCGCTTCAGAGCATTGCGGAACACGGCTTTTGGACCACCGGAATCGGTAACGCTGCCTTTCTCGGAAACGGAGACTTTCCATAACAGCACACCCGACAATTCCGAAGGGCCTTTCTACAGCAGCTACCAATTTGATGCTGAAATGTGGGGTGCGCTGGCGTTATCGGTCGGGGAGATGACGCCGGAATTTTCTGATGCGGCCAATGGTTATACATCCATGAAGCTGATTTATCCCAGCGGGAAATCGGTGACTGCCTCCGAAGTGGACGGAAAACTGAGCATTCTTGCACCGGCTACGGAAGCTGGAATCTATACGCTGCGCATCGAAGGAACGATGGGCAATGGCGTTTCCATGGCGACAGCAAACCTTGACTTCAAAAGGTGTTCGCCTCTTGCGGTCTTCAACAGCAGTGCGGCGGAAGGCTCCATATTGACGGCCGGCTCTAAGCTTAACATTGAAGCCGCGGGCTTCGGAGAAGAGAATGCTGCGCCAAGCACGGGCGATTTCCGCTATGTTGCTGTCGGTTGGAGTTTCAATGGTTTGACGGGGACCTTTACCGATGGGAAAGCGGAAATGACCATAGATGCTCTGGCTAATGACGGAACCGACACCGCCAATGTTGAGAAGACCTTGGAAATCGCGATGGCCTATCAGGTTTACAATGGCACTTGGGAAACGAAGGGTGAGTTTTCCTTGAACGGTGCTTCCTTCAAGGTGCCCATGCTGCCAAAACCCACACCAACGCCGAGCGTCACGACACCGGAACCCACAGCCGCGACGCCTTCGCCAAGCATCATGCCAACCCCAAGTGCCGCAACACCCTTGCCCGAGCCGACGGTTTCCGCCGCAACTTCGCCCGCGCCCACCGGGTCCAACACGAATATTCCAAGGACCGGTCATGAGGACTCCATGTTGGGTGCCATTGCGGTGCTGCTCTTGGGCGGCGCTGTGGCCGGCCTTCGTCTTCGCAAGCGAAGTTAGACCAAATAGAAGAAAACCTGCCGAAAGCTTTCGGCAGGTTTTTTTGATCGCGGTGTTACTTGATGCCAGGAGTTGCGGAGTCCTTCAGAACCACATCGTGGGCGCCGCCCTCCACGATGGAGGTGGCGGAGACCAAGGTGATCTTGGCCTTTTGCTGCAGCTCGGGGATGGTCATGGCGCCGCAGTTGCACATGGTGTGGCGGACCTTGCTGAGCGTGAGGCCCACGTTATCCTTCAGGCTTCCGGCATAGGGAACATAGGAATCGACGCCTTCCTCGAAGGAAAGCTTGTTATCGCCGCCCATGTCGTAGCGTTGCCAGTTGCGGGCACGGTTGGAACCTTCGCCCCAGTACTCCTTCATGTAGGTACCGTTGATGTTCACCCGGCGGGTAGGGCTCTCATCGAACCGGGAGAAGTAGCGGCCCAGCATGATGAAATCGGCGCCCATGGCCAGGGCAAGCGTTACATGATAGTCGTAGACAATGCCGCCGTCGGAGCACACGGGAATGTAGATGCCGGTGCGTTCATAATACTCGTCCCGCGCCTTGGCGACCTCAATAAGAGCTGTGGCCTGGCCGCGGCCGATGCCCTTCTGCTCACGGGTGATGCAGATGGAGCCGCCGCCAATGCCCACCTTCACAAAATCCGCACCAGCCTCGGCGAGGAACAGGAAACCCTCCCGATCCACCACATTGCCGGCGCCGATCTTGACCTGATCGCCATAATGCTCTCTGGCCCAGGCCAGGGTAAGCTTCTGCCACTCGGAGAAGCCCTCCGAGGAATCGATGCACAAAACATCCGCACCGGCTTCCACCAGCGCCGGAATGCGTTCGGCGTAGTCCCGGGTGTTGATGCCCGCGCCCACGATGTAACGTTTGGAGGCGTCCAGCAGTTCCAGACGGTTCTCCTTGTGGGAGTGGTAGTCCTTGCGGAACACAAAATAGGCGAGACGACCGTCCTCGTCCACCAAAGGCAGGGAGTTGAGCTTGTGATCCCAGATGATGTTGTTGGCTTCCTTGAGGGTGGTATCCTTGCCGGCGTAGATCAGCTTCTCAAAGGGCGTCATGAACTCGGAGACCTTGAGATCAGGACTCATGCGGGAGATCCGATAATCGCGGCCGGTAACCACGCCAAGAAGCCTGCCGTTCGGTCCGCCGTCATCGGTGACGGCCACCGTGGAATGGCCGGTCTTTTCCTTGAGGTCCAAAATATCCTGAAGGGTCTGATCGGGCCTCACATTGGAGTCGCTGACCACGAAGCCCGCCTTGTAGTTCTTTACGCGGGAGACCATGGCCGCCTCACTGTCGATGGATTGACTGCCGTAGATGAAGGAAATACCGCCCTCCCTGGCCAGTGCAATAGCCATGGTGTCGTCGGACACGGCCTGCATGATGGCGGAAACAAGGGGAATGTTCATCTTGATGGCGGGTTCCTTGCCCTTTTTAAACTTGACCACCGGCGTTTCCAGGTTCACGTTGGCTGGAATGCACTCCGAGGAGGAATAGCCGGGAATGAGAAGATATTCGCTGAAAGTATGGGACGGTTCGTCATAAAAATACGCCATTTTTTTGCTCCACTCCTCTGCTAAAAACTTTCCCTGTTAAGTATGTTATTCTAACAGCATTGTCCCATAAAATCAACCAAAAGGGAACAAAAATTTTGGGGCCAAAGGGAAGGGGCTCAGGAAAGCCGAAAGGATACGGTGACCGCGGCGCCGCCCTCGGGAGCGTTGCCAAAGGAAGCGTTGCCGCCGTGCTTTTCACTCAAAGTTCTGACAATGTTAAGTCCAAGACCAAAATGGCCCGAAAGCTCGCCGGAGGGTTTCTTCTCCGCACGATAGAAGGGTTCGCCGGCCATCTTAAGGCCCTCCGCCGTAAAGCCGGGCCCATCGTCCGTGCAGCAAAGCCAAAGGAATCCGTCTTGGACATTCATGTCCAACAGCACCCGACTTTGGGCATAGCGAAGGGCGTTTGCCGCCAGATTTTCTGCGGTCCGAAGAACCATTGCCCCATCAAATCGAAGCTCACCTTTGATGGAAGAGTGAAATTCAATCCTCTTATCATACTCTTTAGCAAGAATGGTGAGAGCGCTTTCAAGACCATTGGAGAAGCTGGATCCATCCAGCGCTTTGGGATCGGGCTGGAGCTCCTCTAGGTTTTGCAGGGCGCGCATGGAAGCCACATAGTCTTCAAGGCGCTGGGTGGAATCGTGAAGAAGGGTTAAGGTGGAGGAAATCTTTTCATCGCTCAATTTCCCTTCCGGCCAGTAGGTCTGCAAAAACTCGGTATAGCCCTTAATCACGGTGATGGGCGTTCTCAGATCATGGGCGAAGGCCGCGTTGACCCGCCTTCGCTCCTCCATCATGCGCCACATGCGGCGGTTGTTTTCGGCAAGATCTCCCCGCATCCGTTCGAAGGCCTGGCACAAAGTGCCCAGCTCGTCTCCCGCGGGATAGGAAAAGGAAAAGTCGAGGTCGCTTGCGGCGATGCGGGCGGCGCCCTTTTGCAGCAGTTCAAAGGGGCGCTTGAGCTTGGTCCGGTAAAACTGCCGGTAGGCCATCAAAATCCATAGAAGAAACAGAATCACCGGCCCTGCAATGGAAGCCGCCCCGTAGAAACTGAGCATGAAGCTGTCGGAGGAGGAAAGCTCATAGCCCGAATGGGGGACGGTGTACAGGGCGTTATACTCCAGGCTGATGTTCTGGGCCGAGCGGTAGATGTCATTTGCACTCTCCTGCATCCAAAACACAAAGATGAAACTGGTGATGAGGGCCATCACCAAAGCGCCCAGAATGTAGACGATGAACGCCTTTCTGAGGGACATGCGGTCGATCCGCTCCCTCCAGGTGCGGCGTTTTCTTGGGGTGCGGCGGGAGGCCTTGGGCGCGGATTTTCTCTGACGCCGCCGTTCCCGCCATTCGTCAAGCAGGGAAGGGCGAAGCTCTTCATTTACCGGACCCATTTATAACCCACCCCCCAAACGGTTTCCAAATAGGCTCTGTCGGTGAACGCAGCAAGCTTCTGACGGATGCGCCGAATGTGTTCGGCCACCACGGCACTGTCGCCGGTGCCCTCATAGCCCCACACCCGCTCATAAATGCGTTCCTTATCAAAGACCTGGCCCGCATTCATGGACAGAAGCTCAACGATATCAAATTCCTTGCGGGCAAGAGGAATGGGCTGATGCTTGTAGCAGACGGTGCGCTGGCCGTAATCGATCACCAGATCGTCCATAAACCGGGCTTCGGTGCGGTGGCTGGCCCGCTCCTCCCGGCGGAGATGAGCGGCCACCCGGGCGCCCAGCACGTCCAAGCTGAAGGGCTTGACGATATAGTCATCACCGCCCATGGCAAAACCATTGATTTTGTCCATTTCCTCCACCCGCGCCGTCAAAAAAAGTATGGGACATCCCACATGGTCACGAATCTTCGCGCACACTTCCATGCCGTCCATGCCCGGCATGTTGATATCCAGCAGGATAAGATCGGGCCCTTTGCTCGCCTGGGCCACCGCCTCCTCACCGCATTTCGCGGTGAGAACCTGATAGCCGTTCATCTCAAAATAGTCCTTGAGCAGCGTTAAAATGCCCGGCTCATCATCCACACACAGAATCTTTTTGACCATGATATCCCTCCTTCCCATCATCCTACCTTAGAATTCTCAAATTTTCATCAACTTTTCATGGACCACGGAATTTTGCACAAGAAAAAAAGGCCCGCGGGCCCTTTTACTGCAAGACCATGGATAATCCGGAGATGGCCATGAACACATACACCACGCGGCGAAGTGCGGCGGGATTCATTCGGTCAAAGATCTTCTTGCCCACAAACATGCCTAGATAGAGGGGGACAAGACCCATGAGCCACCATTTTCCCACCTCCAGTGTGATAAGTCCGCTGGCAAAGCGCATCCCCAGGGTGAAGATGCTGGAGAGAGTAAAGTAGGCCTGAATGGAGCCGAAGTAATCTTCGTTGGATTCGCACACTGAAAGAAGATACACGGCCATGGGCGGGCTGCCAATGCCAAATAGACCGGTGGTGATGCCGGCAAGTCCGCCGGCGATGGCGCCGTTCCGCGGCCGGGGTTTGATATGGATTTTGCCGTTGAAGAAGGCAAAATAGATGCTGAACAGCACGAGCGCACCGCCCAGGAGCTTCTTCAGCAGTTCATCCGACTGTCCCACCGACAGGAGGATGATTCCAGCGCTGGTAAGGGCAAAGGCAATGAGCACGGGCACCAGCCGTTTCCACTGAATATATTTCCGCATCCGGATGGTGAACACGACGTTGGTGGATAGGCAGATGAGGGTGGTGACAGCAAGGGCCGTGTTGTAGGGCAGCACGAAGGGCAGGATGGTCATGGCCGTGATGGCAAGACCGAAGCCGGAAACCGCCTGCAGAACCGTTCCCAGAAAACAGACCGCTATGAAGACAATCACCGTGAGCGGTGTCATAGGTCACCTCCTACTTGATGAGCATGGAAAGGCCGGACAGGGCCATGAATACGTAGACCAGCTTCTTCAGATTATCGGGATTGAGGCGCTTGACCACTTTATGGCCGATGAAGATGCCAAGAAACAGGATGGGAATGCCGATGGCCCAATAGGTGAGAACGGTGGCGGTCACCATGCCGTTCAAAACGCGGACCAGGAAGGTGAAGGTACCGGTGATGACGAAATAGGTCTGTATATTGGCCAGATACTGTTCGTTGGAATCGCTGAGGGACAGGAGATACACCACCATGGGCGGCCCTCCCATTCCAAAAAGACCGCCTAAAACGCCGCCCAGGCCGCCGGCAATGGCTCCGTTGATCTTGGTGGGGCGAATGTGGATTCTGCCGCTGAAGAACAGGAAATAGATGCTCATCAGAATGAGCGCACCGCCCAAGAGCTTGATGAGGAGCTGATCCTGGCCTGCCGATAGGGTAATGCATACGGCGCTGACCACAAAAAAGCTGCAGATGGGCGGAATGATCCATTTCCATATGATATGCTTATGAAGTTTCCATACAATAATGACTGTCATGGTGAGGGACAGTGCTGTTGAGACGGCTACGCCCTCGCCGTAGGAAGGCATGAAATAAGGGAAAATGGACATCACAAAGATGCCAAAGCCAAATCCGCTCACGGTCTGAATGAAGGATCCAATAAGAGCGGCGGCCAAAAATATGAGGATTGTGCCTGGCGTCATGGGGGACCTCCCTTTATCTTCGGTATAACTACTTTATTATATAGGGAATGCCCGGTTTGGGCAAGGAAATGGAGGGCTTTGAATGAAAATAGAGCATGCGGCACTGTTCACGGAAAACCTAGAAAAAATGCGGAATTTCTATGTAAAATATTTTAACGCCCAGTCCAATGGCGGTTACCACAATCCCAAAACCGGGCTTCGGACCTATTTTCTGAGTTTTGAAGAGGGAAGTAGGCTGGAGATCATGAGCCGGCCGGATGTGCGGGACCGGCCAAGACAGGGTCTTGGGTACGTCCATTTGGCGTTTTCAGCCGGTTCCAGGGATGCGGTGGACAACCTGGCCGGCAGACTGCAAAAGGATGGCTGCAGAGTCCTCAGCGGCCCCAGGGTGACGGGAGATGGGTATTATGAATGCTTGGTGCTCGATCCCGACGGCAACGAGGTGGAGATCACTGAATAAAACTGGACGGTATGTGTCCACTTTGGTGTGGGATAATGGGGAGAAGGAGGGATGAACATGCTCGAAATACCGGAATGCAGAGTAATCGCAGGACAGCTGAATGAAGTGCTTCGGGGCAAACGCATTGAAAAGGCAGCGGCGGATGAGACCCATCATGGATTCGCCTTTTACTGTGGGGACCCGGCGGACTATCCGTCCGTGCTGGAAGGCCGGCAGGTGCAAGGCGCCTGGGCCTATGGCGGCCAGGTAGCCGTCGACGCCGGGGACAGCCAAATGAATTTTGCCGATGGAGCCACGCTGCGTTATACACCGCCTGGCGGCAAGATTCCTGCCAAGCGCCAGTTCTATCTGGCGATGGAGGATGGAAGCGTTATAACCGGGACCACCCGCATGTACGGCTCCTTCTATGCCTACCGTAAGGGGGAGTTCGATACCCCCTATATGCAGGCGGCCAGGGAAAAGCCCTCGCCTTTGTCGGACGCCTTTGATGAAGCCTATTTTAAGCGGCTGTGGAGAGAAAGTCAGCCAAAACTGAGCGCCAAAGCCTTCCTGTCTACGGAACAGCGGATTCCCGGCCTGGGAAACGGCGTGCTGCAGGATATCCTTTTTCGGGCGGGGATCCATCCCAAATCCAAGCTGGCGGCGCTGGATGATGGGGACAGGGAGCGCATGTTTAAAAGCGTGAAAACCACCCTTGCGGCCATGATCCAGGGGGGCGGACGGGATACGGAGAAGGATCTGTTCGGCCGGCCCGGCGGCTACCGAACGCTGCTTTCCCAAAAGACCTATGCCATGCCCTGCCTCGAGTGCGGCGGCCCCAGAATCCGCCAGGCCTACCTTGGCGGCAACGTCTACTTCTGCCCGGTCTGCCAGCCTTTGAAGCAAGAAAAAAAGCCCTGATTTCAGGGCTTTTTTTTAAGCCGGTTCAATCTGCTGGAAAAGCTTTCGAGTGGTGAAGTAGAACACAATGCAGGTGGTTATTATGGCCAGCATATCGGCAATGGGCTCGGCGATGAGAATACCGGTGACGCCCAGGAATTTGGGCAGGATGAGAGCGAGAGGAATGAGCAGGATGACCTTTCGAAGAAGGGCCAAAAACATGGAAGTCTTGGCCTGGCCGAGAGCGATAAGGGTGTTCTGACAGGCAAATTGCGCTCCCATGAGCAGCATGCCCGCCATAAAGATGCGCATGCCCGGCACGCCCAGCCGCAGCAGCTCGGGATCCGCAGAAAAGATGCGGACAAACATCTGGGGAATGGCCATTGCCGCTGCCCACATGACCGCGGAGAAGGCGATGGAACTGATGATGAGCAGCTTGAAGGTCTTTTTTACCCGGCCCATGTTCTTGGAGCCGTAATTGTAGCTGATGATGGGCTGAGCACCCTGAGCGAGACCCATCATGGGCAGCGTGAAAAACTGCATGGTGCTCATGATGATGGACAGGGTGCCGACGTAAAGATCCGCGTCGGCCCCGCCGTAAGTCTTCATTCCTGAATTGAGGGTGAGCTGCACCAGACTCTCGGTGGACTGCATGATGAAGGGGGATAGGCCGAGAGCCAGCACCGGCAGAATGACCCTGCGTTCCAACCTGAAATATTTGCGGCGAATGCGAAGGGTGGTCTTTTTGCTGAACAAAAACCGGAGAACCCAGAAGGCGGAGATGAACTGGGAGATGATGGTGGCAAGCGCCGCACCGGAAACGCCCATGTTGAACACGAAGATGAAAACAGGGTCGAGAACGATATTACAGATAGCACCGATAAGAACGGTCATCATACTGGTCTTGGCGAACCCTTGGGCGCTGATGAACTGGTTGAGTCCAATGGAGACCTGTACAAAGAAGGTTCCGATCAAATAGATGGAAAAGTATTGATTGGCGTAGGGCAGGGTGTTTTCCGTGGCGCCAAACATGAGCAGGAGCTTTTCCTTGGTGAAGAAGAAAAAGATCATCAGCACCGCAGAAATGATGCACAGGCACACGAAGGCGTTGGACAGGATCTTTTCCGCCTCATCCATGCGTTTCTCGCCCATACGAATGGCGGCCCGGGGCGCCCCGCCCATTCCCACCAGGGCGGAAAAAGCTGAAATGATCATGATAATGGGAAAGGATACGCCCAGAGCAGCGAGAGCCAGACTGCCGCCTTCAGGAATGCGGCCGATATACATGCGGTCCACGATGTTGTAAAGCGCATTGATCACCTGGGCGGCAATGGCGGGCAGAGCCAGGCTCCAAAGGAGCTTGCCCACGGGCATTTCGCCCAGCTTATTGTCGTTATTCACATGATTCCCCTCACTTCCACAAAAAAACAGCCCGTTCGGGCCTATCTCATTATAACGCCAATGGCGAAAAATGAAAACCGAATCTGGGCTGGGGGAGAGGAGCGGAATTCAGCCGTCCCTTCTTGTTTTACGGGAAATCTTGCAGGGAACGCCGTAGGCAATGGAATTGCTGGGAATGTTTTGATTGACCACGCTTCCAGGTCCGATGACCACGTTGGAGCCGATTGCAATTCCTGCACAGATGACGGTGCCGGTTCCAATCCATACGTCGTCTCCCAACATTATGGGCCGGGCGTAGGCAGGATAGTGGGTGCTTCCGTGTTCATCGTAGGCAATTCGATCATTGGCGCCCAAGGAACGTTCCAGCGTGCTGATTTTGACGCCGGCCTCGATGATTACGCGGTTGCCAATACGGATTTCTCCATAATCCAGCAAAATGCAGTCACTGTGAATGAAAACATCATTGCCGATTTTAATGTTGCTGCCGAATTCACAGTGGAATGGGCGATTCACCAGAAGGTTCCTGCCGCAGACGCCCATGAGTTCGCCCAGGATGGAGGAAAGCTGGGTCTGATGGCCCGGCGGAACCTCATGAAAATTCTTCAAAGTGCGAACAGCCCGGTCATGGGCGGTCAAAATTTCAGGATCGCACATGTCAAAGGCCTCGCCCTGCAGCATCTTTTCCCATTCGGTACGGGCGGTGGACGCCAGATTCTTGACAAAATAGTGCCGTACCTGATCCTTTTGGCTGGTTTTCACCCGGGCGAATTCCTTATAGCCGCGTTTATTATAGAAATCGGGGGTTTGAAACGAATAGGTATTGACCTCCATCTGACGGGCGCCCAATCCTCTGGCGGCCCGCTCCAAATGATCGAGGAGCATGCTGCCATAACCCTTGTGCCGCAGCGTGGGTTCCACCCAAAAATAGTCGAGGCGTACGGTCCTGCCCTCCATCGAGGCCACAATGCCGCCCACACATCGTCCCTTCTCATCCTCCAGATGAAAGGACAGGTCCTCGCTGCCTTCCGGATAGGAAGCGTTGTATTGGGCAAGCCGTTCCTGAACAAAATGCTTATCCGATTCTTTGCTCGATCTGATCTGCACTTGCGCTACCTCCTCACAGTTATTCAGATGGGCAGTGCAATGAAATCCCAACCTATTGTAAATTATGAAACATTTTTTATAACAGTTACAGGATACCACTTTAGTGACCTTGTGTCCATGATTTGTAAAAAGATCGAAATTTGGGGGGCACAAATTGGTCAATACGTGATACAATGAAAAGGATTTCTTACCATGTTGGAAGAAAGCGGGGATGATTTGTGAGGAAGCGGCCCATTCAGGGCGTTGCTACAAACGATTCCAGATTCGCAAAAACAATGGATAAATATTTTACGGTGAAGGCCATGGACTGGCGGCAGGTGGTTGCAATCATCATCCCCCTGCTGGTTGACCAGGCCTTTGTGATTGGTCTATCCCTGCTCAACACAGCCATGATCAGTTCCTCCGGGGTGGCGGCGGTTTCCGCGGTCAACATGGTGGATTCGCTGAACATGTTTTTGATCAACGTGTTCATCGCAGTGGCGACCGGCGGCACGGTGATCGTGGCCCAGTACAAAGGCGTGGACAACATGAATATGGTTTCCCGCTCCGCGACACAGGCGGTGTCTTCAGTATTCATGCTGGCTGTGGGGCTTGGCGGCCTTCTGGCCATCTTTCATACGCCGGTGCTGAACCTGCTGTTTGGCGGTGCGGAGGCCACCGTGATGGAGAACGCCAGTATATACATGGTGGGCTCCTGCTTATCCTATCCCGGCGTTGCCGTTGTCCAGGCCGCTATGGGCGACCTGAGGGGCGTGGGGGATACCAAAGCCTCTCTGGCTATGTCCCTGGTGATGAACCTCTCCTACGTGGCGCTCAATCTCATTTTGGTGACCTTCATGGGTATGGGAGTAACGGGATTCGTGATCTCCATGAATGTTTCCCGCTATGCCGCCGCCATCTGTTCGATCTTCTACCTTTCCCATCACAATCACAATATTCATTTCCGGCTTAGGGATGCCGTTCATCTGGATTTCAAAATTCAAAAGTGGATGCTCACCGTGGGCGTTCCCTTTGCCGCGGAGCAGATGTTTTTCAATGGCGGCAAAATTTTGACCCAGACCTTCATGGTTCAGATGGGTACCCTTGCTTTGACCACCAACGCCATTTCGGCGTCCATTACCATGCTGCTGCAGATTGCGGCAAATGCGCTCAACCTGGCGGTGGTGACGGTGGTGGGCCAATGCATGGGAAGGCGGGACGTGGAGGATGCAAGACGGATTACCAGATCCTTTATCGTGTTATCCATGCTGACCTTTGTGGTGAGCGCGGTGGTGGTTTTGCCGCTGTTTCCGCTCATTGTCCAGCTGTTTGCACCGCCGGTGGAAATCGTCGGAGATATTTTTCTTATCACGGCGCTCTGCGCTATTGCGGACCCGCTGCTGTGGTCCTTTGGCTTTATCGTGCCCTCCGCTCTTCGAGCGGCGGGGGATGCAAAATTTACGTCCGTTGCCGCGCTCATCTCCATGTGGGTGGTGCGAGTGGTCCTTGGCTATGTTTTGGGCGTCGTGTTTAAGCTTGGCATCGTGGGCGTTTGGGTCGCCATGTTTATCGAGTGGGGCTCCCGGGGCCTGGTTTTCACACTTCGTTTCCGGGGCAGCAAATGGTGCAAACATAATCTCATAGGTGAATCATAATGGGGGGTATCATATGAGGCGCAGGCATCCAAAGAGCCATCCAAAATTGGAGGGCTTTCTCAACAAGTATTTAAGCGGAGCATCCATGAATTACAAGATGGTCATTGCCATCATCATTCCGCTGCTGGTGGATCAGGCCTTTATCAATGGCCAGACCCTGTTCAACACGGCCATGATCAGCGCGGCGGGTGTGGATGTGGTATCGGCCGTCAGCATGGTGGATTCCATCAATATGTTCCTGATCAACGTGTTTATCGCGGTAGCGACCGGCGGTACGGTGATCGTGGCCCAATACAAGGGTGCAGGGAATGCGGAGATGGTCTCCAAGGCCGGAACCCAGACGGTGACGGTGGTGACGCTCCTTGCTACGGTTCTTGCCATCGGCGTTGCGGTTTTTCATCATCCCATTCTCATGGGCCTTTTCGGCGCCGCTGAACCTGCGGTCATGAGCAACGCCCAGGTGTACATCATCGGCTCCGCCCTGACCTGGCCGGGAGTGGCCGTCATCCAAGCGGTGTGCGGATCCCTGCGCGGTGTGGGTGACAGCAAATCGTCCCTGTGGCTCTCGCTGGTGCTCAATGTAAGCTACGTCCTGTTCAATCTGCTGTTCATCAGCATCATGGGCATGGGAGTAATGGGACTGGTGCTCACCCAGGTGATCTCCCGTTATGGTATGGCGGTGGTATCCCTGGTGTATGTCACGAAGTACAATTTCAATGTCCGTTTCCGGGTCCGCTACGCCCTCAAAATGGATCTAAAGATGCAAAAACGCCTGATGTCGGTGGGCCTGCCCTTCGGAGCGGAGCAGCTGTTCTTCCATGGCGGCCGGCTGATCATGCAGACCTTCATCGTGCAGATGGGTACGGCCGCTATTACGGCCAATGCTATCGCCAATTCCCTGTCCGTCCTGAATAACACCGGCGCCAACGCCCTGTCCATTGCGGTGGTGACGGTGGTGGGCCAGTGCATGGGCAGGCGGGATGTGGAGGATGCGCGGAAGTTCACCAAATCCTTCATGTTCCTGGCAGGCCTGTGTTTTGTGGTCAGCGGTGTAATTTTGATCGGACTGTTCCCGTTGATCATTCAGCTGTTTGCGCCGCCGCAGGAACTCATCAACCAGATTTTCTGGCTCATTTTGACCTGTGCTTTGGCTGATCCCGTTCTTTGGAGCATCGCCTTTGTTCTGCCCTCCGCCCTTCGTGCGGCGGGCGATGCCAAGTTCACTTCCGTTGCCGCGCTGACCTCCATGTGGGTGGTGCGGGTGGTCCTGGGCTATGTGTTGGGCATTGTGCTCAACATGGGTGTAATGGGTGTGTGGCTGGCCATGTATATCGAATGGGGAGCACGCTGTGTGGTCTTTGGACTGCGGTTTAAGGGCGACAAGTGGTACCGTCATGACCTGATCGGCGAGTGATGATCCGTAAAGAGCAAAGGGCAGGCTGAGCCTGCCTTTTGTTTTAGGCTGTGTTACAATGTTCTTAGCTCAGATAAGGGGTGAAATCATTGAAAAAGATTATTATACTATACAACCAGGTCTATCGTATGCCGGATGAATATGTAAACCAAGTCCGCAATATGGCCTCCGGCTATGAGGTCATGGTGGTGCGCCAGGATGAACTTACTGACGAGATGCTGGAGGAGGCGGAGGTGATCACAGGACACCCTGACGCAGAGCGTCTGGCCCGGGCCAGACAGCTGAGATGGCTGCACATCCAGTCGGCAGGTGTGGACAAGTACGCCGATCCCGCCCTTCTGCCCTCGGAAGATGTGGTGGTCACACGGACTGCCGGCGTCTTTGGCACCACCATTGCTGAACACGTGGTGGGCATGATGATTGCTCTTTGCCGCGCATTTCCGATCTATGAGGCCAATCAGCGTGACAGGCAGTGGAAGCGGCTGCCGGAGGACAGCTATCGGGAGATCAGCGGCGCCACGGTACTGGTGGTGGGCGCGGGAGACCTGGGCGGAGAGATCGCAAAGCGGCTTTCGGGATTTGACTGCCGCATCCTGGGTATACGGAGGAGCGCCCGGCCGTCCCAGTATTTTGACGATGTGTACGGAATGGCGGAACTGCCTGCGGTCCTGGGCAAGGCGGATTTCACGGTGATTGCTCTGCCCAGCACCGAAGAGACGCGGGGCATGTTCGATGCTGGACTTCTTGCGGCCATGAAGCGGGACAGTATTTTGATCAATATTGGACGGGGGGATATCGTGGACACGGCGGCTCTGGCGGCAGCCCTTCAATCGGGACAGCTGGGCGGCGCGGGGCTTGATGTGACCGATCCCGAGCCCTTGCCGGAAGTGAGCCCTCTTTGGTCGCTGGACAATGTGATGATCACGCCGCACGTATCGGGCTTTTCCCCCAAGGTTCCCGCCAGGAGGGCCAAGCTCTTCCTGGACCTGCTCTCCCGCTACCTTGCGGGCGAAGAACTCTATTACAGGGTGGATTATACCAAAGGCTATTGAGGGCTTGCTTATTGGAATGGCTTTTGTTATACTGAATGAGTACAATTATGTCACTTATACCATTATGGGAGATTTGCAGTAAGGAAGGCGAATCATGTTTCAGAATTTTTTTAAGAGTTTTTCACCTCACGATGTGGGGATCGATTTGGGAACGGCCAGCGTGCTGGTCTATATCAAGGATCGGGGCATCGTTCTAAGGGAGCCGTCGGTGGTGGCCATTGATAAAAAGAGCGGGAAGCTTCTGTCGGTGGGTGATGAGGCCAGGCTCATGCTGGGACGGACGCCGGGCAATATTGTGGCCATTCGTCCTTTGCGGGACGGCGTGATTTCCGATTACGATGTGACGGAACGGATGCTTCGCTACTTCCTGCAAAAGGTGGTGGGCAAGAATCTTTTCCGGAGACCCCGGGTGGTCGTATGCGTACCCAGCGGTGTCACGGAAGTGGAAAAGCGCAGTGTGGTGGAGGCGACCTGCGAGGCGGGCGCCCGCCATTGCTATTTGATCGAGGAACCCATTGCCGCGGCCATTGGCGCCGGTATCGATATCGGCAAGCCCCGGGGCACCATGGTGGTGGACGTGGGCGGCGGAACCACTGATATCGCGGTCATCTCTTTGGGGGGCGCTGTAGTCAGCCACTCCATCAAGGTGGCTGGCGATAAGTTTGATGAAGCCATCACGCGTTTTATGCGCAGAAAATATAACCTGCTTGTGGGTGAGCGTACGGCGGAAGACCTTAAAATCAATATTGGTTCCGCTTTCCCCCGCAAGGAGCAGGTATTCATGGAGGTCACCGGCAGAAATCTCATTTCGGGTCTGCCAAAGACTGTCCGCGTGGGCTCTGATGAAATGATTGAAGCGTTGGAGGAGCCTGTACAGCAGCTTTTGGAAGCGGTCCATCTGGTTCTTGAAAAGACTCCGCCGGAGCTGGCGGCGGATATCTCCGATTCGGGTATCATCATGACTGGCGGCGGGGCTTTGCTTTATGGCCTGCACCGGCTCATTCAGGAGCACACCAAGGTGCCCTGTTATGTGGCGGAGGATCCCGATTCCTGTGTGGCTATCGGCACGGGTAAGGCGCTGGAGGAGATCAGCGTTTATGCGGAAACAGCCGTTTTTGACTACAAACGGGGAATGTAAAGAGGGAAACCATTTTAAAAGCTCTGATCTTTTAAGATCGGGGCTTTTTTAGCGGAATGTTATAGAAAAGGGCGCCTTTTGTCATGGATTTGAAATATACTTCGTTGACAGCATTTGGACATGGCTTTATAGTAAGTAGGTAATGAAACTGTAGGTGGTGCTTGGATGAATCGGACCCGGATCATTCGGATTTTAGCGGGCGTGCTTGGCGCACTGATTTTGTGCGCAGGTGGTCTGTGCTACTATACCTATTCCATGGCAAAGGAGATCATGAAGGACCCTCTGTCGGTCTTTGGTAAGGACGACAGCATCCAGGATGCACATGCCAATTTGACGGTCACGGCCACCAATGATCAGGGCCAGGTTGTTACCAAGAAATACGACCGAGGCGTGGTCAACATCCTTTTTTTGGGCGTAGATGCTGATGATGCTCGGAGAGAAGGAAAGTCCGATGGAGGCATGAACACGGATGCCATGATCCTCTTCTCTTTCAATTTTGAGAAGAAGACCATCCGGGCAATCACCCTTCCTCGGGATACCCGGGTGGAAATGGATTATCTCAACGCCAAAGGTGAGCCGGTGAAAAAATCCACCTTCAAGATCAATGCCGCCTTCGCCTATGGCAAGGTGGAGAGCAACAAGGATGAGTACGGCTTTAAGAATGCCATGAACACCGTGAGCGGCGTGCTGGGCAATGTGCCCGTCAGCCATTATGTACAGATCGATATGGATGGCATCGGTCCCATCGCCGATTCCGTGGGCGGAGTGGACGTGTACGTGCGGGATAATATGCCGGCATTGGGCTATTCTAAGGGATCCACCGTTCATCTGGAAGGGGATGCCTGTGAGGAATTCTGTCGTGCCCGCTATGGCGTGGGCGACGGCGGCGATCTCGGTCGGACCCAGCGTCAGCAGGATTTTTTCCTGGCCTTTGCCAAAAAAGCAAAAAGTACTGGCATCGTAAATTTGTTCACCAATGTTTATCCTCAGGTGAGCAAGTATATCAAGACAAACCTGTCCGCTGATGAAATGCTCACCATGGCCAACTCTCTCAATGAGATGGACGTAACGGATATTCAGATGTATACTCTGCCTGGCGTGCCTCAAAACATCAACGGCGGCAGCTACTACGTGATCAGCGAAGATGAGGCGGATGAAATGATCCACGAAATATTCTTTGAATAAAACTGAATTTTGAAAGCGCGGAAACGCGCTTTTTATTTTTGATCTGGTAATTTTGGACAAATGCGATATAATAGATATAGAACCTCGCAAAAAAGGAGGTAGTGAATGTGAAGTCAGTAATCACAATAAGCAGGCAGTATGGCAGTGGCGGCCGTAAGATTGGCATGATGCTGGGAGAGAGGCTGGGAATCCCGGTCTATGACAAGGAACTCATTAATATGGCGGCCAGAGAAAGCGGAATGGCCAAGGAGCTTTTTGAACAGAATGACGAAAAGGTGGAAACAGGCCTGTTCCATTCCTATACGCAGCTCAATGAACGGCTTTATTTGGCTCAGTTTGATACCATCAAGAAGATCGCCAAGGAAGGTCCCTGCATCATCGTGGGCCGCTGTGCGGATTATGTGCTGCGGAAGATGGATAGCCGCTGTGCAGTTTTTATTCATGCGCCGCTTCAGGATCGAATCGACCGCGCCATCAAGGAATATGGTGTTCCCCAGGATAAGGCGGCCTCAGTGGTCTCACAGCATGACAAGCAGCGTATGAAGTACCACAACTACTATGCGGATTCCCAATGGGGTGATGTTCGCAACTATCAACTGGCCGTGGACAGCGGTTGGCTGGGCGTGGAAGGCGCCGTGGATCTTATTGAGGCCTGTATTAAGCTTCGAGAGGCAAAGATAAAATAACAACGGAAGGGCTGTGGCTAAAGCCACGGCCCTTTTTTCATGCCAAAAAGATAGGCCCCGCTGGAAATATTCAACGGGGCCATCACTCGGAAAGGGGACTGAGAAAGCCTTACTTAGCGGGTTCCACCGTATAAAGAACTCTCAAGCTGGCCCACGGGAAGCAGGCCATGCCGGGAATATTGGTGCCGTCACCAGCGACAGGGAAGTTCTTCCAAACGCCTTCATATACACAGTAGAATCTGAGCGGACGGTACATGAGAGGAATCACGGGAATATCCTTCAAATAGACCTTGTCAAGAGCGGTGTACAGTTTTTTCAGCTCTTCCAGATCCTCGGTTTGAGCGATCTGATTCACCAGCTCGGTCGCCTCATCGCTCTTGTATCGGTTAAAGTTTTCGAAAGCCTGATCGCCAACCGGAGGCGTCTTGGAGCCATCCATGATAAACTTGCAGCGGGCCCACGGCTGGGAAGGATCCATGTAGGAACCAGGACGCTGCATGATGATATCAAACTCACCATTCTGGGAATCGCTCAGCCACACGGACTGCTCAGGCAGCTCGGAACCGGCATCGATACCCACAGCTTTGAGGCTCTGGGCCACGATCTCCAAAGAGGCGGTCCAATCGGAGAAGGACTTCGGGCACTCAAGACCCCAGAAACCAAGGCGGGTGCCGTCGGGCAGCACGCGGATGCCATCCGAACCCTTTTCAGCACCGATACCGTCGAGAATCTCGTTGGCCTTGTCGGGATCATAGGTCCAGCGGAGGGATTCCAATTCTTCATCCACGTTCAGGTACTTCTCCTGCTCGGCGGGAAGAAGAAGGGAAGCCACCACGTCGGGAGAGTAGCCGCTCATGGCGAGCTCAATGATCTGGGGGTAGTTGATGGCATGTGCGATGGCACGGCGCACATCAGCATTGTTCAGACCGGGTTTCTCCATGTTGATGAACAGCATGGGGATGGTGCCGGGAGTGAAATAGGGGAGTTCATCCAGATAAGCGTGGTAGGGTTCGCCGTTCTCCCACAGCTTCCACATCTGAGGAATGAAGTTCTCGTTGTAGTCGATCTCACCGGCCTGGAAAGCTACGGTGTTGGCGGCGTTGTCTTTAAAGACGATATGAGCCAGATATTTGGGGGCGGGCAGCTTGCCAAACATGGAATCGGCCTGGCCCCAGTAGTTGTCGTCCCGAATGAGGACCACGCGGGTGTCGTCATGATAATAGACCTTGTAAGCACCGGTTCCGACGGGGTCCCAGTTCTCCCACTGACGGATCTCGGCTTCCTCCATGGTCTCGGTCATGGGCTGCCAGATGTGCTCGGGCAGAATGAGAACGTTCATGATCTGGCGGTGAATCAGATTTTTGCCGATGCCTTCAAGCCGCACAAAGTTTACGGTGTGGTCATCCACAGCGACGATTTCCTTGCAAACATCCCAGGTATCGGAACAATACAGGGAATAATCTTTGCCCATGCCATAGGAGAATACCACATCGTCAGCGGTAAAGGGTTCCCCATCGGACCAATGGGCGTCGGGATTGAGCTTCACCTGGAGGGTATCGTCATCGATCCACTCGTAGCTTGTGCCCAACAGCGGCTCCAAACCTTCGGTATCCATGTTGTACATGAAAAGCGCCTCGTAGGTAAGGAACACGGAGTTGCCGCTGCAGGGATAGGCGCCGGTGCCGGACAGCGGGTTGAAGTTGGTGGGCGGCGCATGGATCTGACCGCCAAGGTACATGGTTTCTTCACGGGGCAAATTAGCAACGTCAGCAGAGGCATCCTCGCCGGATGGTTCCGGCGTTTTGTCCGCCGCATCCCCAGCAGCACTGGGCGCCGGCGTGCTCTCATTGTCCGTGCCTCCGCCGCATCCGGCCAGAAGCAAGCCCACCAGAGCCAGGACCAGAGCCAGACATAGGATTCGTTTGAGGTTCCCTTTCATAATCGATCCTCCTTTTAAATGGGTTTTTTATAGCATAGCAAAAAGCTATAGCTTCAAGACGCAGCCCTCCACGGGCAACGTGGTCAAATCCATTGTATATGGAGTTCCGTCGATCGTTTGTGCTTTAGGGAATTACAAGATAAGCGCTGGAAGAAAAGTAAAAACGTTTCACTACGTTGAGCCCATTATAACGGATTTACATTCCATTTACAAGATGAAAAAGAAAAAAAGATAATACAATTCTGTTTCAATTATAGGTGAAGAACGATAAAAGCGACAGAATAGATGAACAGCTTCTATTGTTACAGCAGTTCCAGTGCGTGCTGCAGAAAAATGCGTTCACGAGTTTCGATGAAACTTGCCCAATAGGGATTCTTAGCCTGATGGCCATACTTCAATAGATAAAGGGCTTCAGCAGGACTATGCCACTCCAGATGTGTATTTGATTTTTGCTCCTGGAGGGTCATTTGAGGTTTGGAGGCGGCTCCGTTGACTTCAGCCAAAAAGCCATAGGAGCGTTGAGCCGAATGGTAGCGGCGGCGCTGTTCGTCAATGCGGCCAAGCTCCTTAAGGATGGTGCAGGGATAGCCGGTTTCCTCCAGAACCTCGCGGTGAAGAGCAGAACAGGGGGTCTCGCGTTCCATCAGGCCTCCGCCGGGCAGCGTGTAAATACCCAGTTTGTCCATGTGCATCAAGGCGACTTCACGGTCTTTCAGCAGCACCGCTCTTGCCGTCAAACGTGGATGGAAGGGGGAGATCCAGTGAACGGGGAGCTCGGAGGGGGTGAATACCTGAACGGTTTCCTCTGATCCGTCGGCTATAAAAGCGAGCAGTTTCAAATCCGATCCTCCTGAAGACGGTAACTTTTGTCCCAAAGTCCATATTGGTCCATATTCTGGAGAGCCGCAAGCATCTTCTCTGGAGCATCGGGTACCAATTTTTCCATATGCCGAATCAGTTCTTTCATATCCTGACGCCGGGTTGCACCGTCCACGGGACAGGGGTTTTTAACCACTGGAAAATTAAGCTTTCGGCTTACGCCCAGGATGTGTTTCTCCGCTGCATAGATCAAGGGCCTGATCACGGTAATTTCTTTCCGGGAAAGATAGGTGACGGGCTGGAAGGTATGGAGCCGCCCTTCATAGAGCAGACTAAGCAGCAATGTCTCAATTGCATCATCCCGATGGTGGCCCAATGCAACCTTGTTGCAGCCCAATTCCTTGGCGGTATCATGAAGTATCCCCCGGCGCATCTTGGCGCACAGGGAGCAGGGACTCTTTTCCCTTCGTTCCTCGAAAATGATGGGCCCGATTTGGGTGGGCCGGTAATGGAAAGGGACCTCCAAACGCTGGCACATCTCACGAATGCCCGTTACATCAAAGGGCTCATAACCCATGGAGAGGGTGACCGCATGAAGCGTAAAGGCCTTTTTGGAGAACTTGCGGTAGCGGGCCATGGCCTCCAAGAGGCACAGACTATCCTTGCCTCCGGAGATGCCAAGGAGGATAGCGTCGCCTGGAGCGATCATATCAAAATCATCGTCAGCTCGGCGCAGACAGCCCAGCACTTTTTTCACGGTTGTTCCCCCTTTGTCTTTCTTTCAGTATAAACGGTGTACGCTATTTTACGCAATGAAAAAGCGGCGGAAAATTCCGCCGCTTTGTCTTAGAAAGAAGTTGGCCCCGCCGGTAACCAACGAGCGGGGCCACTCGGAAAGGGGATCTACACCCTATTCAGCAGGCTTCAGCTCGTAGAGCATCTTGTAGGAGGTGTACGGGAAGCAGGCAAGACCAGGAATGCCAGTTCCGTCGCCCTCCTGGGCAAATCCGGTCCACACGCCTTCATACACGGAGTAGAAGGTCAGCGGGCGGTACATGAGGGTAAGCACCGGAATATCGGTGAGGTAGATCTTGTCAAGGGCGGTGTACAGCTTCTTCAGCTCTTCTTCGTCCTCGGTGATGGCGATCTGCTGCACCAGCTTGGTAGCTTCCTCGTTGTTGTAGCGGTTGTAGTTCTCAAAGGACTGCTCACCCAAGGCAGGGGTATTGGAGCCGTCCATGATGAACTTGCAGCGCGCATAGGGCTGCGAGGGATCCAAGTAAGCCGCGGGCCGCTGCATGATCATGTCGAACTCACCGGTCTGGGAGTGGTTCAGCCACACAGACTGCTCGGGCAGCTCGGAACCGGCGTCGATACCCACGGCCTTGAGGCTCTGAGCCACGATTTCGAGAGAAGAAGTCCAGTCGCTCCAACCCTTCGGGCACTCAAGACCCCAGAAGCCGAGGCGGGTGCCGTCGGGCAGCACGCGGATGCCATCCGAACCCTTCTCAGCGCCGAGACCATCGAGGATCTCATTGGCCTTGTCGGGATCATAGGTCCAGCGGAGGGATTTCAACTCGTCGTCCTCGATCAGGTACTTCTCCATCTCATCGGGCATGAGGAGGGAGGGCACCACATCGGGGGAGTAGCCGCTCATTGCAAGCTCGATGATCTGGGGATAGTTGATAGCGTAGCCGATGGCACGGCGGATGTCGGGGTTGTCAAGACCAGGGGTGGTCAGGTTGAAGTACAGCGATACCAGCATACCGGGTTCGTAGTAAGGCAGATCGTTCAGGTAAGCATGGTAGGGCTCGCCGTTCTCCCACAGCTTCCAAATCTGGGGAATGAAGTTCTCGTTGTAGTCGATCTCACCGGCCTGCATGGCGGTGGTGTTGGCGCTGTTATCCTTGAAGATCACGTGGGCGATGTACTTGGGTTCAGGCAGCTTGCCCCACATGGATTCGGCCTGGCCCCAGAAGTTGTCGTCACGGATGAACACAACGCGGGTGTCGTCATAGTAGTAAACCTTGTAGGGGCCGGAACCGACGGGATCGAAGTTTTCGAACTGACGGATCTCGGCTTCCTCCATGGTTTCCATCATGGGCGCCCAGATGTGCTCAGGCAGCAGAGCAACCTTCATGAGTTCGCGCTCGATCAGGTTCTTACCAATGCCTTCCTTTTTGATGAAATTAACGGTAGAATCGTCCACAGCCACGATGTCGTCGCAGACATCCCAAGTATCAGCCGAGTAGATGGCCATGTCCTGCCGGTACCAGAGATGGGGTTGAAGTTCGTGGGCGGGATTAGAATTCTCACTTTTATCTTGAAGAAAACTTGGAACATAAAAATAGTAAAAAATCAACTGTATTTATATTTTCTAGGGCCTTTTCCGTTGAATTCTGAAGTCCAGGAATAGAGCGGCGCCGATCAATACCACCGCGCCGATGATCCAAAGGGGAGAGGTGCCGCCCAGCTTGCCTGGGTCAAATCTTTCGGGAGTGGGCGTTGGAGAACCGGCCAGAATGGTAAAACTGAGGGTGTATATCAAGACGGTCACGAGGGCCAATAAACTGCCTATTCTTTTTAAAACATGTCGGTTTCTCATGGCATACTCTCCTTTTTATACCTATTAATATTATCATAGGCTAATTTGGGTAAAAGTCAATCCCGGAAGGAGAGTAGAAACTGCGTTGTTGACACCTGTAAGAACATTCCTCTATAATGGGAGGAGTTTGAAAGGGTGGAATCTACAATATAAAGGAAGTGTGAAATGGGAAATATCGTACCGTATCTTATTGTGTTTGGCGTGTCCATGCTCCCCATCGTTGAGCTCCGTGGGGCGATTCCCTACGGCGCAATCTACGGCCTGCCCTTGGATATCACCTTCATCTTGGCACTGCTGGGTTCCATGGTACCTGTACCTTTTATTTTGTGGCTTTTTAAACCGGTATTGGCGTGGTTGAAAAAGCTCAAATTTATGCATCGTTTTGCAACATGGCTTGAAAACAAGGGGGAAAAGGGAGCTAAAAAGGTGCGCGAAAGTAAGGGAATTTCGTGGGCGCTTTTTGTATTTGTTGCAATACCTCTTCCTGGAACTGGAGTTTGGACGGGAAGCATGATTGCCACCGTTTTAGAGCTGCCCTTCAAAAAAGCTATTTGGCCCATTCTGGCTGGTGATATTACGGCGGGCATCATTATGCTGATTCTATCCGCTGCGGGTGTGGCCATCTTCTAAATGAAAGTGGGGCATGCAAAATAAATGACGAAAAGTCATTTTTCGCAAAACCGTTGACAAGCTATGGAGCCCATGGTATGGTACAGATAGTACAATTTAATAGGGAACCTTATTGAGAGCGGTGGAGGGAATAGGCCCGATGAAACCCGGCAACCGGCGCATGGGGCGCACGGTGCTAAATCCTACAAGACGGCAGCGTCTTGACAGATAAGATTTGTTGAACCGCTTCCGCAAGGAAGCGGTTTTTTGATTATGGTACAAAGGGGTGGAGCAAATTGAAAAGATTTTTCAGTTCGGAGTCGGTGACGGAGGGACATCCGGATAAGATATGCGATCAGATTTCCGACAGTATCCTGGACGCCATGCTGGAGCAGGATCCGGAAAGCAGGGTGGCCTGTGAGACGGCGGCCACCACGGGCCTGGTCATGGTAATGGGTGAGATCACCAGCCGGGCCGCGGTGGATATTCCCTCCATCGTGCGCAAAACCATTGTGGACATCGGCTATGACCGGGCAAAGTATGGTTTTGACGGCCAGACCTGCGGGGTGATGGTGACATTGGACAAGCAGTCGCCGGATATTGCCATGGGGGTGGATAAAGCGTTGGAGGCCAAGGACGGCGCCGAAGAGGAGGCTGCGGCCACCGGCGCGGGAGACCAGGGCATGATGTTTGGATATGCATGCAACGAGACGGAGGCTTTGATGCCCCTGCCCATTCAGCTCGCCCATGAACTTTGCCGGAAGCTTGCAGAGGTCCGAAAGAACGGGACACTGCCCTATCTCCGGCCGGACGGCAAGGCGCTTGTTTGTGTGGAGTACGACGACAACACGCCTGTGCGGGTGGATACGGTGGTGGTATCAACCCAGCATGATCCCAACGTGCCTCTTGGCACCATTCAGCGGGATATGATTCAGCATGTGATTGAGCCGGTGATTCCGGCGGAATTCCTGCAGGACACCCGTTATCTGGTCAATCCCACCGGACGGTTCGTGGTGGGCGGTCCTCAGGGAGACAGCGGGCTCACGGGCCGTAAGATTATTGTGGATACCTACGGCGGATTTGGCCGCCATGGCGGCGGCTGTTTTTCGGGTAAGGATCCCACCAAGGTGGATCGCTCGGCGGCCTATTATGCCCGCTATGCAGCCAAAAATGTGGTGGCGGCGGGTTTGGCTGACCGCTGTGAAATTGAGGTGGCCTATGCTATCGGCAAGGCCAATCCGGTGAGTGTCCGAGTGGATACCTTTGGTACGGGCAAGGTGGATGAGCAGAAGCTGAGCCGGGCCGTGGAGGCGACCTTTGACTTCAGACCTGCCGCCATCATCCGGGAGCTGAATCTTCGCCGGCCCATCTACAGATCCACCGCCGCTTACGGTCATTTCGGACGGACGGATATTGATCTGCCCTGGGAGCATACGGACCGCACGGAAGAACTTTTGGAAAGGGTGCGCTGATGCCATCGGAAGAAGTATTAACGGGCACACTTGAAAATGTAGTTTATTATAATGAGGAAACTGGGTTCACAGTGCTGGAGATCGCTCTGGATGAGGAGGACGAACTGGTCAGCGCTGTGGGCGTTCTGCCGCCCGTATCGCCGGGAGAACGGGTGAAGCTTTTCGGACGCTTCGTGCAGCACCGGGAATATGGCCAGCAGTTTCGTGCGGAACGCTTGGAGACCATGCTGCCCACCGATCTTCGCGGTGTGAAGCGCTACCTTGCCTCTGGTCTGATCAAAGGCATCGGAGAAGCCACAGCCTCACGGATTGTCAACCATTTTGGGGACGAGACGCTGAATATTCTGCGCTACAATCCCCTCCGCCTGGCGGAGATACCGGGAATCGGTGAAAAAAAGGCGGAGGGCATTGCTGAGTCCTTCATGGAGGCCAGAGGGACTCAAGAGGTCATGGTCTTTTTGACGGGTTATGGCATATCCGCCAATTTTGCTATGAAGATTTATAAGCTTTATGGCGCCAATGCCATCGCCAAGATCCGCCAAAACCCCTATTGTCTGATGGAGGATGTGGCGGGCATTGGTTTTAAAAGCGCCGATAAGATTGCCCGGGAGATGGGGATTGAAAAAAATGCGCCCTTCCGGCTGATGGCGGGGCTGGCCTATATTTTGGACGAATCGGCCTTTGGCATGGGCCACTGTTATCTGGAGAAAAGGTTTATTTTAGAAAGCGCTTCCAATCTTTTGGAAGCGCCGATTGAGAGCGTTGAGGCAGCACTGCAGTCCTTGACCCTGTCCCGGAAGGCGGTGGTGGAAAAGACCGCTGAGGAAGAGCGGGTGTACAGCATCGATCTTTGGAACGCCGAGAACCGGACCGCCAATCTCTTGGCGGAGCTCATGGAGGCCTCGCCCAAGCTGGACTTGGATGGCGCGAAGGTGGAGGAGGAACTGGATATCACGCTGGGCGAGGGCCAGCATAGAGCCCTTGAGATGGCTTTAGAAAATCCGGTGGTTGTAGTGACCGGCGGGCCGGGCACGGGAAAAACCACGTTGATTCGTGCGCTTATTGGCGCGTTTTCCGACTATGAGGTGGCTTTGGCGGCGCCCACGGGCCGGGCGGCTAAGCGGATGAGCGAAGCCACCGGTATCGAGGCCCAAACCCTTCACCGGCTGTTGGAATATGGTCAGGGAGAGATGGGGTTCATACGCAATGAAAGCAATCCTTTGGAGATGGATGTGCTCATTGTGGACGAGGTATCCATGATGGATATTCTGCTCACCGAGGCGCTGCTTCGGGCGCTGCCCGCTGGCTGCAGGCTGGTGCTGGTGGGGGATGCCGATCAGCTTCCTCCGGTGGGCCCCGGAAACTTCCTCCGGGATGTGATCGCCTCCGGCGCGGTGCCGGTGGTGCGGCTGACGGAGATCTACCGTCAGGCGGATGAGAGCCTCATTGTCGTCAACGCTCACCGCATCAACGGCGGTGAGATGCCCATCCTGAACCGGCGGGACAGCGACTTCTTTTTGGTGGGCGCGCCGGATGGAGTCAGCGCTGCCAAAACGGTGGTGGATCTGGTGAAGCGAAGGCTGCCCAAATATCTTGGCTGCGGTCCGGAGGAGATTCAGGTGCTGGCGCCCATGCGCAAAGGTGAGGCGGGGGTCACCCATCTCAATTTGCTGCTGCAAAAGGCGCTGAATCCTGCTGCCGCCGGGGAGAGGCCCTTTGTTTACCGTGCCGGTGACAAGGTAATGCAGATCAAAAACAACTATCAGCTGCGCTGGACCCGGGATTTCGAGGAAGGGCTCGGCATCTTCAACGGGGACATGGGTTTTGTGGAAGAGGACGACGAACGGGAGCGCAGTCTGGTGGTTCGCTTCGACGATGGACGGGAAGCTGAATATGGCTATGAAAACGCTGACGAGCTGGAACTGGCCTATGCGGTATCCGTTCATAAGAGCCAGGGCAGTGAGTTCGCAGCAGTGGTCATGCCCGTCTTGGCGGGCCCGCCCAGACTGTATACCCGAAACCTTCTTTACACGGCCATCACCCGGGCTAAACGGCTGGTGGTATTGGTGGGCAAAGAGCGGGATATCTATCGAATGGTGGATAACGCGGAGGTTCAGCAGCGCAACAGTGCATTGGCGGAGCGGCTTATCCGGGCATTGGATTGAGGTGGAACGTAATGAAGGACTGGCTGATGAATTTCATTCGCGAACTCTTTACAACCCGGGACAACTGCGCCCTTTGCGGCCGCCATACCCTGGAGCTTGGAAAGCACGGGCTTTGTATGGCTTGCGAGGAAAGCCTGCCCAGACTTGATGACGATTCGATGGCCGCATTTCACTATGAAGATGCAGCGGCCAAACTGATCCGCGACTTTAAATATGGCGAGAAACTTTGGATCGCGGATATTTTGGCCGGCTATATGGCGGATCGTGTGCGGGAGCTGGATGGAAAAGCGGATGTGATTGTGCCCGTGCCGCTGCATTCTTCAAGGCTCCGCCAAAGAGGGTTCAATCAGGCATTGAAGCTTGCGGAAGGTTTGGGAAGGGAGCTCAGTATTCCAGTGGTGGATGGACTGGTTCGTCTGCGGAAGACCAAAACGCAGACCAAACTGAATCATCTGGAAAGAGAGGCCAATGTTCGCGGCGCCTTCAAAGTCAAGGATGAAATTTCTTTTGATGGAATGACGGTGATGCTAGTGGATGATGTCGTAACGACAGGCAGTACTCTTAAAGCATGTGGGGAGGAGATCCTGAAAGCGGGCGCCGACGAAGTGATTTGGGTGACTGCAGCCAGGACTTCCGAAGAAAAAAAGGAGAAGGAATAAAAACTTTGCCTGGAAGACTTGCTTTTTTCCACAAAGGAGCATATACTACAGGTAGTCAATCGTCTTAGGTCTGTGGTTGAAAATCGATGCCAGTCGCAGGCGAAACGATCCACGTAAGTTTGGAAAATCCAAATGAGCATGGTGCGGTTTAGATGTAAGACCGGCCAGGTGCGAGCGAATCCACGCAAAGGGAACATTCCAAAAGGTTTTTGGCAATGCTGGACCCTCTTGGAATCGACCTTCGCGAGATTCGTTTTTTTGTGCCTGAGAGAAGCAGTAGTGGGGAGCGAAATGCTTAGTAGCGAACCTTCCTGCCGGCGGGTGTGGGGGCAAAGACCAGGTCAGCTGAGACGAAAGACCAAAAACCATATTTTTTTGCGGAGGGATTTTATCCATGTACGAAGACAAGACGTTAATTTGTAAGGACTGTGGCGCGGAGTTCGTTTTCACCGCTGGTGAGCAGGAATTCTATGCTGAAAAGGGATTCATGAACGAGCCCGCTCGCTGCAAAGCTTGCCGCGACTCTCGCAAGAACGCTCGGCGTGCCGAGGGTGGCCAGCGCGAGATGCATGACGCTGTTTGCGCGGCTTGTGGCGCTCCTTGCAAGATCCCCTTTGTTCCCAAGAACGACCGGCCAATTTACTGCAGCGAGTGCTTCCAGTCGCACAGGTAATTCCCGCAAAATTTATGGTTTAGCCATAAACCCGTAGGATACCGATTGGTCAAAGAAGCTTTGGTTTTCCAAAGCTTCTTTTTTATTTTGTCCAGCGTTGCAGTCGGGGCCAAGGCGCGATATAATGTTTTGGGAAGATCATGGAGGAGGGCTTGGCAATGAAGGTCACCCGAAAAAAACGGATCACTATGGCTGTGACGTTTGTCCTGGTGGCGGGTCTGGTCTTTTGGGCATTGGTGGCTTTGAAACCGCCCACTGTTCAGGAAGCCAACGCCAAACAGCTGAAGGAGGCGATCCAAAACTGTGAAACAGGGGATGTGCGTCTTTCGGCATTGACCACCTTTGAATGGGATGAAGTGTATACCTTCGCGCCCTATGCTTCCGAGGACGCCATGCTGGCCACGCTGGGCATACAGTGGAATGGGCTGCATGAAACGGTGAATGAGGGGATGAACCAAGCGGTGTTCGTCAAAAACGGCGAGGTGGTCTGTTATGTGTACGGTTATGGAAAGAAATGCGGGTACACGCTGGACTTCGGTAATTTTACCGGGAATTCCCTGAAGTTGTCCCGGAATGCGGATCCAGTGTTCCATTTGGAAGCGGGCAAGCAGCCAAAGCTTACCTATCTGGGCGAATGATATTGAGCGGATGAGGACATCCGCTCTTTTTTTACCGTTTGAGGGATCAAAACCACCGATTGCCTGAAAAAACTTGGTCTTGAGATATGCCTGCGCTATGCTGGGGATGGGCAGGAGAGGGGAGAAAGAACATGAGATTGGAAGTTCATATCGATGGAAGCGTTCCCGAGGTAAAGGTGGACATTACGGCGCCGGCCATGAGCCGGGAGGTGAGCGACCTCATCCGCAGGATGGAGAGCGGGGGAAGCGCGCTTTCCGGGATGCGAAACAAACGGTACTATCCGCTGAATCTGACCAAGGTCTATGCGGTCACCACCCAGGGAAATCGGATTCTTGCCCATACCCTGGCGGGGGAGTACGAGGTGAAGGGCAGGATGTATGAGCTGGAAGAAAGACTGGCGCCCGAGGGATTTATACGCATCTCCCAATCGGCACTGGCCAATGTCAGCCATATTCAAAACTTTGCCATGCATTTCAACGGAACCATGGAGCTGAGGTTCAAAAATGGTGCGGTGGAATATGTATCCCGGCGCTATGTGCCTGCCATCAAAAAGTATTTCAGGCTGTGAGGTGAATGAGAATGAGTTATGGGAAGGAAGCCTTAAAAAGAGGCGCCATGGGCCTGGCGGTAGGAATTGCTATCAGCATGACGATCGCGGTCATCATTGGATGGAGGGAAGGGCTCAGCACCTATGATTTTGAGATCATGAGCAAAAGCTACGCGGCGGGCGGGATCATGGGCATTGTGTTTGGAGCGGCGTCGGTGATCTGGAATGTGAAAAGGTGGAGCTATTTAAAGCAGACCGTGCTTCATATGCTGGTGATAGCGGCGGTCTACCCCACCCTCTCCATGTGGGCGGGCTGGATCCCGGCAGGACTGGTGCCGGCGGCCATCTGTTTTGGTGGGTTTGTTGCGATCTATGGCATCCTGTGGACAGGGTGGTTCTTTCATTATAAGCGGACAATCCGGGATTTTAATGCCAGGGTGGGGCAAAAATAAAATGAAGGATTTGGCTGGTTCAGCGTAGAATATTTGGGACAAAGAGCCAATCTAGAATAGCTCTTGGAAGGAGTGGATCTCATGAAGATGACCATCATTGGCAAGAACATGGAAGTTTCGGACAAACTGAAAGCGAGGCTGGAAAGGAAGCTGGGCAAGCTTGAGCGTTTCTTCGCGGAGGATACGCCCATGAAGGTAACGCTTTCGGAGGAAAAGAACCGGCAAATCATCGAGGTCACCATTCCCTTTGACGGCGTGATCCTCCGCGGGGAGGAATCGGGAAGTGATATGTTCACCGCCATCGATAAGGTGGTGGATGTGCTCGTCCGTCAGATCCGCAAACACCGCACCCGGCTGGAAAAGCGGGTCAAGAGCGGGAGTTTCATCAAGGGCGTACCGCTGGAAGCGGACGATGCCTTCACTGCAGATGAACCGGGCGATGAACTGGGCAAGGTGGTCCGGGTCAAACAGTTTGACATGAAGCCCATGACCGTGGAGGAAGCGGCACTTCAGATGGATTTGCTGGGCCATACCTTCTATGTGTTCTGCAATGGGGATACGGGCAAGGTGAACGTGGTTTACAAACGCAAGGACGGAAACCTGGGGCTCATCGAACCCGCATGAGATTCAAAAAATGAGGCTGGAGCTTTTGCTCCAGCCTCATTTTATTAAAGCGCACTGGCTGCGGCCCGGTCCAGCAGAACTGTGACATTGGCATGGGTATGGAGAATGGATGCGGGAAGACGGGGGGTGATATCGCCGTGGATCATCGCGGAAACCGCCTGTGCTTTGGATTCGCCGGTGGCGATGAGAAGAATCTTCCGGGCCTCCAGGATATTGCCCACTCCCATGGTGATGGCATGGCGGGGGATATCGCCGGGATTTTCAAAGAGAGGGCGGTTCGCCTCAATGGTGCTCTCGGTGAGAGCGACCTTGTGGGTATGGAAGATGAAGGCGCTGCCCGGTTCGTTGAAGCCGATATGGCCGTTCTGACCAAGGCCCAGCAGCTGAAGATCAATGCCGCCGCATTTTTTGAGCTCAAGCTCATAGTCTCGGGCATTTGCCTCACACTCTCCGACACCGCTGGGGATATGGATATTTTCAGGTCGGAAGTTCACTTGTTCAAACAGATGCTTTTCCATGTAGTAATGGTAACTGCCCGGATGTTCCGGCGCGAGACCACAGTATTCATCGAGATTGAAGGATGAAGCCCGGGACATGTCCACAAGTCCTTTTCGATAATTTTCAATCAGGCGCTGATATACGCCGAGGGGGGAGTTGCCCGTGGCAAGACCCAGCACGCTCTTTGGCCGCTCCACCAGCTGGCTGAGAAGGAGCATGGAGGCCACCTCATTGACCTGATCCACCGAATCATAAACCCAAGTATACAAATTTGTATCCTCCCTTCAGCTCTATTATAACGCATTTTGACCGTTTGTCTACCAAGAAATAAAAACACCTTGTTTCGTTGCCATGGGCACCCCGATGGTGGTACAATAAAGGACGGTTAAGTGTAAACATTTTTAACGATTTAGGCGGTGTAACATGCTGGATTTTTTAAAGAAGGTACTTGGAGATAGCAATGAAAGCCAGATCAAACAGCTGCAAAAGACGGTGGACCAGATCAACGCTTTCGAGCCCTCCATCAAGGCGCTGAGCGATGAGGAACTTCGGGCGAAAACGTCGGAGTTTAAGGATAGACTGAACCAGGGAGAAACCCTGGACGATCTTTTGCCGGAGGCTTTCGCGGTGGTGCGGGAGGCGGCCTGGCGCAGCGTGGGAATGCGGCACTTCGATGTGCAGCTTATCGGCGGCATCGTACTGCATCAGGGCCGTATTGCCGAGATGCGAACCGGTGAAGGCAAGACGCTGGTGGCGACCCTGCCCGCATACCTCAACGCACTGAAGGGCGAGGGCGTGCATATCGTCACCGTCAACGATTACCTGGCCAGCCGTGACGCCCAGTGGATGGGTAAGATTCATCGGTTTCTCGGGCTCTCGGTGGGTGTGATTATCCACGATCTGTCCTCCGAACAGCGGCGGGCGGCCTATGCCTGCGATATCACCTACGGAACCAACAACGAATTTGGGTTCGATTATCTCCGGGATAACATGGTTATCTTCAAAAAGGAGATGGTGCAGCGGCCTCTCAGCTTTGCCATCGTCGATGAGGTGGACTCCATTTTGATTGATGAAGCGAGGACGCCCCTTATCATCTCCGGACAGGGGGACAAATCCACCGAGATGTACGGTGCGGCGGACCGCTTCGTCAAATATCTCAAGCTGGACGAGGATTATCTCTATGATGAAAAGGATAAGGCGGTGACCCTAACCGAAAAGGGCGTCGCTAAAGCGGAACAGCACTTCAAGGTGGATAACCTGGCCGATGCGGAGAATACCGAGCTCAACCATCACATCAACCAGGCGCTAAAAGCCAATGTGACCATGAAGCTTGACGTGGACTACGTGGTCAAGGACGGCGAGGTCATCATCGTGGATGATTTCACCGGCCGGCTCATGTATGGCCGCCGATACAGCGATGGCCTCCATCAGGCCATTGAAGCCAAGGAGCACGTGAAGGTGGAGCGCGAGAGCAAGACGCTGGCCACCATCACCTTCCAGAATTATTTTAGAATGTACAAAAAACTCTCCGGCATGACCGGTACGGCCAAAACGGAGGAGGAGGAATTCCGGGATATCTACGGTTTGGACGTGGTGACCATTCCCACCAATAAACCCATGATCCGCAAGGATTTCAACGATGTGGTCTATCGCAGTCAGAAGGGCAAATTTGAGGCCGTGGTGCGGGAGATCGAGGAACGCCATGAAAGCGGTCAGCCGGTGCTGGTGGGTACCATCTCGGTGGAAAAGAGCGAGGAACTCTCCCGGATGCTGAAACGCAAGGGCATCCATCATCAGGTTCTGAACGCCAAGCATCACGACAAGGAGGCCACCATCGTGGCCCAGGCGGGCCATTACGGTGCGGTGACTATTGCCACCAACATGGCGGGCCGTGGCACCGATATCCTCCTGGGCGGAAATCCCGAGTTCTTAGCCCGGCTGAACATGCATCAGCAGGGCTTCAGCGATGACATGGTTGAAAACGCCACCTCCCACGAGGATACGGAGGACGAGGAGATTCTGGCGGCCCGCAGGGAGTACCAGCGCCTTTATGACCACTTCAAGGCTGAGACCGATGTGGAGCACGAAAAGGTGGTGTCGGCCGGCGGCCTGCATATCATTGGCACTGAGCGCCATGAATCCCGACGAATCGATAATCAGCTTCGCGGCCGGTCCGGCCGTCAGGGCGACCCCGGCTCCAGCCGCTTCTATCTGTCCTTGGATGACGATCTTTTGCGTCTGTTCGGTTCGGAACGCATTGAAGGCCTGGTCACCAAGCTGGGGATGAACGATGACGAACCCATTGATCTCAAGATGCTCACCAAGCAGATTGAATCGGCCCAGCGTAAGGTGGAGGGACGAAACTACAACATTCGTAAAAATGTGCTTCAGTACGACGATGTGATGAACACCCAGCGTGAGGTCATCTACGGCCAGCGTCGCACGGTGCTGGAGGGCGGGGATGTCCATGGCAACATCATGGATATGCTGGAGACCGTGGTGAAGGAACAGGTCGAGCATTACATGGGCCGGGTGGACGATTACACCGAATGGGATATCAAGGGGCTAGCCCAGGTCATGGAGCGGATTTTCCCGGTGCCCGGTGCTTTCACTTTCACCGTGGAGGAAGCGGGCCGCCTTTCCAAGGCGGAGGTCACTGAGCGCTGCATGGCGGCGGCCAAGGCCTGCTATGCGGCCAAGGAAGAGGAGATTACCGGCAAGAATCTCGATATGCGGGAAGTGGAGCGGGTGGTCCTGCTCAAGATTGTGGATCAAAAGTGGATGGACCATATCGACGCCATGGACCAGATGCGTCAGGGTATCGGACTTAGAGCCTATGGCCAGCGCGACCCGGTGATTGAGTATAAGATGGAAGGCTTCGACATGTTCGAGGAGATGATCGCCAACATCCGTCTGGATACGGTGACCACCATCTGTCATCTGACTTCCCAGAAGCCCATGGAGAGAAAACGGGTTGCGACCCCGACGCGGGAAGGCTTCGCTGCCCAGAGCCTGGCGGCCCAGGCCAACCGCCCCGCTCCGGAAGGGAAAAAACCGGTGGTGGTGGGTCCCAAGGTGGGCCGTAACGAACCCTGTCCCTGCGGCAGCGGCAAAAAGTACAAGAATTGTCATGGCCGCCCTGGTCATGAGCAGCCTTTGGATGAAGGCTGATTTTAGTGGGATATTAAGATAAAGGAAGTGAACGTATGATACAGCTGGACCCCTACCGTCAGCAATTGACGGCGGTGCTTGAAACCATTCAAAAGGTAGGTGAGTCCCTTTGACCCCGCCAAGATGGATAACGAGCGCAAGCAGTTAGAAATTGAGATGGCTCAGCCAGGTTTTTGGGATGACGCGGAGAAGGCGGGGCGCATCAATCAGCGGCTCAAAGGTATTGAGGACAAGCAAAACCGCATGGCCGATATGAATCGCCGTGCGGAGGATATTGAGACCTTGATTGAGATGGGAGACGAGAGCGAGGATCCCACCCTCGTGGACGAGGTCGCAGCGGAACTGAATGAGTTGGTGGACCTGGCTGAAAAGGCCTATTTGGAGACTCTTCTTACGGGGGAGTACGATGAGCTGAATGCAATCTTGTCCCTCCACGCCGGCGCCGGCGGAACCGAAGCCCAGGATTGGACTTCCATGCTCTACCGCATGTACACGCGCTGGTGTGAGAAAAAAGGCTATGGGGTGAAAGTGCTGGACTTTTTGGAGGGGGACGAGGCTGGCATCAAGGCGGTCACCTTCCTGGTGGAGGGCCTGAATGCCTATGGTTATCTGAAGGCGGAAAAGGGTGTGCACCGACTGGTTCGAATTTCGCCCTTTGACGCGTCAGCCAGACGGCATACCTCCTTTGCTTCCCTGGATGTGATGCCGGAGATCGTCAATGACGATACCATTGAGATCAAGTCCGATGATCTTCGCATCGACACCTACCGATCTTCCGGCGCAGGCGGACAGCATATCAACAAGACTTCGTCCGCCATCCGGATTACTCACTTGCCCACCGGCATCGTGGTCCAATGTCAGAATGAACGCTCCCAGCTGCAAAACAAGGAAACGGCCATGCGCATGCTGCGCAGTAAACTGGCGGAGGTCAAGGCTCGGGAGAACGAGGAGAAGATGCTGTCCATCAAGGGTGAAATGAAAAAAATCGAATGGGGCAGTCAGATTCGCTCCTATGTTTTTCAGCCCTACACCATGGTCAAGGATCACCGCACCGGGCAGGAAAACTCCAACGTAAATGCGGTGATGGATGGGGAATTGGATGAATTCATTCAGGCTTATCTGATCAAGCTGTAATTGCATGCGGCAATAGAAGTAATTATTAGCTGCCTCCCAAAGATCAATCTTTGGGAGGCGGCTTTATTAAATATGGGACTATGATTCGACAATTTATTACAATTGTGAATTATAAAACACGAATGATGATGAAAGTGCAAGCGATATTGTTAAGTTTTGGAATCCCCAGACGTTCAAAATCGTTTGACGGTCCGGCGGCTTGCCCGTATAATAGCGAAGAGGGCATCACATAAAGCCCCATCAACAACGCATCATAGATCTCAAGAGGGACATGGTTAGCTCAAGGAGGAAGTCGGATTTCATGAAGAACTATTTGGTAACCGGCGGTGCAGGGTTTATTGGTTCCAATTACATTCAATATCTTTTGAGTACCAAGACGGATGTTCATGTGGTGAATTTGGATAAGCTTACCTATGCAGGGAATCTTGAGAACCTGAAACCCGTGGAAAAGGACCCCCGGTACACCTTCATTCAAGGGGATATTGGGGATCGGGCGCTGTTGGATTCCATCCTTGAACAGATCGATATTGATTATGTGATCAATTTTGCTGCGGAAGCCCACGTGGATCGAAGCATCTTGGATCCAGAAATTTTCATCAAGACGAATGTGCTGGGAACCAGTGTATTGGTTGACGCTCTTCGCGCCAAGTGGACCAAAGCGGACGGTACCTATATGGTGGGCAAGAAATATGTCCAGATTTCCAGTGACGAGGTGTACGGTTCCCTGGGGCCGGAGGGAGATTTCAGCGAGGAGAGCCGCATGGCACCGAGAAGCCCCTATTCCGCAACCAAAGCCGCGGCGGAGATGCTGCTGAAGGCCTTCTGGCACACCTATCGCTTCCCCATGGTGATCACGCGGAGCGCCAACAATTATGGACCTTATCAGTTTCCGGAGAAGCTTATCCCGCTGATTATCTACAATGCGCGCCACAAAAAGCCTCTGCCCGTCTATGGCGATGGCCAAAATGTGCGGGATTGGCTGTATGTGGGGGATCACTGCCGTGCCATTGAGCGGGTGGTGGAGGAAGGACGCTTGGGCCAGGTTTACAATATTGGCGGGGACAACAAGTATACCAATATTGAAGTGGTTAAGCGTATCGTGAATTATCTCCACGATCATGTGGATGAAAAAATTGATGAAAGCCTCATCACCTTTGTGGAGGATCGTAAAGGTCACGACCGCCGTTACGGCATTGATGCGACAAAGATCTATAACGAACTGGAATGGAAGGCTGAAGTTCCCTTTGAAGAGGGCTTGATTCATACTATAGAATGGTACCTCAAGAACTGGGAGTGGCTGGAAGGCGTGACTTCCGGTGAATATCAAAGTTACTTTAAAAAGGTTTATGGATCCCGCCTGAAATAGTTTGTAAATCTTTCGTGAAGAGTTCCTTTGCAAATGGAGTGGAAAGCCGCTGGAACAGGGATTCCGGCGGCTTTTTGGTTCCATATGGCAAAATTGACAAGCAGCCCTTAAAAAGAGTAGAATAAGGGGAAGTTTGTGGCATAAGAAGGCAATTATGAAGATGCGCAAACGATTGGGCTGCAAAGTCTACTTTGAAGGGAGCCTTGTTCATATGAGATCGAAGAGAATGATAGCTGGGTTGGCGGCTGCCGCACTTCTATGCGCCGGGATAATGAGTGGATGCAAAAAGGAGGAGCCGGCAGCAACGCCGGAGCCTACGCCCGTTGCCACGCCCGCGCCCACCGTTGTGGTGGAGGTGGCGACTCCGGAGCCTACAGCAACGTCCAGGCCCAGTGAACCTCAGGTTGAAGCTGGCATTTCACCGTTGACGGGTTTGCCCTGTGATGTCTATAAGCCCATTGCAGTTATGATCGAAAATACGCAGGCGGCTTATCCTCAAAATGGACTTTCACAAGCGGATATCGTCTATGAGGTCTATGAAGAAGGTGGAGTTACCCGCTTCTTTGCCATCTTCAATGCGAATACGCCAGAAAAGGTGGGACCGGTCCGCAGCTGCAGAATTTACTATGTGGATATCTGGTCGGAATTTCAAAGCATTTTGGCCCATTACGGCGGACCTGAAGGGGACAAAATCTATGATGTTTATCAAAAATTCCAGGCCACTGGAGTGCCCCTTCGCGTCGATGGATTGGGGCCTCATAACGATCTTTACTGGCGTGATACCGCGAGAAAAGCGCCCCATAACGCATATACCAATGCTGAAAAGATTGCGGCGCTCTACGATTCCAACGATTTTACGCCCAAGCCTCACGCCTATTTCTTTACGGATGCAACACCCGAAGGGGTAAAGGCTGATTCATTCAATATTAGATACAGCAAATACAATGTGGTCGGCTATGTATATGATGCAGAAAAGAACGCTTATCTCCGCAAAATTGGGGATAAGCCCATGGTGGATGCCGGCAACGATGAGACCATTTATGTGAAGAATGTGATCATCCAATATGCCAAGCACACCAATCTGGGCACGGACGCAGGCCATATCGATGTGGATTTTGTGGGTGAAGGCAAGGCCGAATACAACATCGGCGGAGTGCGCATACAGGGTACCTGGAAGAGGGACAGCGAGGACAGCCGTACGATATTTATGGACGAAGCTGGCCAGGAGATCAGCTTGCTGCGGGGCAACACCTTTGTGCAGGTGGTTCAGGATAGCACCGAGATCACCTATGGTACGGCCGAATAGTGGATTGTGATACACTGGCATCCTCCCCGTGGGGAGGATGCTGTTTTTTAAAAGGAGCTTTGAATGATGAGAAGGTTGACTTCAGTGGTGAGCCTGGCGGCCTCCCTTGCTCTTGTGATATCCCTCCTTTTTGGGGCGGTGGCCTTGGTGGCCTTTGATATGGGCTTTTATGAAAGGGAATACCAAAAGTATGGACAGGCTCAGGTGATCGGTATCAGCGATGAAGGGCTGATGGGGATTACGGAAGGTCTGGTGGACTATCTAAAGGGCTCCCGGGATGATCTCAATATGCGGGCCGTAATCCAGGGCCAGGAACAGGAGGTCTTTGGTGAGCGTGAAAAGGCGCATATGGTGGATGTGCGGCTGCTGTTCGATCGAGGGTTCATTATTCTGTATGTTTGCCTGGGACTGGTGGTCCTGGGATATGGATTTGTAATCGCTTACAAGAAAAGACAAGCTATGCCCATTTTAGCCAAGAGTTTTCTTTGGGCTATGGCGATTATTGCTGTACTGATGGCGGCGCTGGGCATCTATATGGCGGTTGACTTCAACGGGGCATTTACAAACTTTCATTTACTGCTGTTTAATAATGATCTGTGGCTGCTCAATCCCGCTACCGATGTGCTGATCAATATGGTACCGGAAGCATTTTTTTATGATACAGCTTTTAGGATTGTAGCCTTTTTTGCGGCGGCGTGTGCTGTTTTGGGACTTTTGAGCGGGGGATACCTCGTTTGGCGGAAAAAAGGGGGAAGCAGACGTGCATTATCTGGATCGAATGAGGCATAGAGTAGAAAAGCTAGAAAATCCTCTGGTTTTGGCGATTGAAACATCCTGCGATGAGACATCGGTTGCGGTGGTGCGGGGCCGAGAGGTTCTGGCCAACGAGATCGCCTCCCAGATTCCCATTCATCGGCTGTTTGGCGGCGTGGTGCCGGAGATCGCTTCCCGAAAACATCTGGAGGCGGTGGATGGAGTGGTAAATGCCGCCCTGGAAACGGCGGGTATCGGGCTTGGAGATCTGGACGGCATCGCTGTGACCTACGGACCGGGCCTTGTGGGTGCGCTTCTTACCGGGGTGACAGCGGCCAAGGCATTGGCTTTTGCGCTGGACACTCCTTTAGTGGGGGTGCATCATATTGAAGGACATATTGCGGCAAATTACGTCCAAGATCCGGAATTGATACCGCCCTTCCTCTGTCTTGTGGTGTCCGGCGGCCACACCCACCTGGTCAAGGTTTTGGATTATGGCGTGTATGAACTGATGGGTCGAACCCGGGATGATGCGGCGGGAGAAGCCTTTGATAAAGTGGCCCGCGTACTGGGTCTGCCCTATCCTGGCGGTCCATCGGTGGAACAGGCGGCCAGGGCGGGGAACGCCAAAGCTTTTTCCTTTCCCCGGGCTTTTCGGGGAGAAGATCATTTGGATTTCTCATTCAGTGGAGTTAAAACGGCAGTAATTAACGAAGTTAACCGCTTACATCAAAAGGATAATCCTCTTCCCGTGGCCGATCTTGCCGCCAGTTTTCAGGAGACGGTGGTGGACACGCTGGTGCGAAACACTCTGCGGGCTGTGGACCGTTCCCGAATGAAGCGGGTGGCTTTAGCCGGGGGCGTGGCGGCCAACGGTGCGCTTCGGGCGCGGATGAAAGCGGCGCTGTCTGCAAAGGGGGTCCAACTCACCGTACCGGCTCCGATATTATGTACCGATAACGGAGCGATGATCGGGTGCGCCGGCGCATACAAGCTGAAGGCCGGAAACATCGCGGGTCTGGACCTCAACGCGGTGCCTTCGCTGGAGCTTGTGACCCAGTATTGATGCGAACAAGCCTTTGACCTGTGGATAATGTGGATTTGGACCGCAAAACCCATAAAAAAGCGTTCCTTTTCTGGGGATAACTCTGTGGAATCTGTGGAAAGTGTTCGCTCTACATAATCTGGACCGAGAAAGAGGTG
The DNA here is from genome assembly GCF_014384795.1 of Gehongia tenuis. NCBI lineage: Bacteria > Bacillati > Bacillota > Clostridia > Christensenellales > Christensenellaceae > Gehongia > Gehongia tenuis. Next base: position 106,737 of record NZ_JACRSR010000003.1, read on the forward strand.
GCCTATGAATAAGCGCCCAAAAAAGGCGAAAAAGAAAAAGATCAATCCGAAAACCCGTGCAGCGTGGATTGCCGCGGCAATTTTGATCGTTGCATTTTTGGGCTGGCTGCTGTTTGTGGAGCTCGATGTAACCAGTGCTTTTACCCAGGGCAAGGTGTGGGATCTCGACAATCCCCTCAAAGGAAAAACGGTGGTGGTGGACGCGGGCCATGGCGGTACGGACGGCGGCGTGCTCAGCCCCAATCTTCAAATCAAGGAATCGGATCTCAACTGGGCGGTCGCCAGTGAACTGAAGGCTCTGCTTGAAAAAAGCGGCGTGACGGTGATCATGACGCGCAACGAGAAGGAGGGCATCGTGGTGGACGGCGTCAATTACTCCGAGCAGGGCAAGAAGCAGGAGATGGCGATGCGCAAGAAGATCATCAAGGACAGCAATGCGGACCTTTTCGTATCGGTGCACATGAACCGCTTTGAGAAAGCCGAATATAAGGGCGCGCAGACCTTCTATTATCCCGGTTCCACGGAAGGGGAAAAGCTGGCCACCATTATTCAAAACGAGCTGATCAACGGCCTTGATAAGTCCAATACCCGCAAGCCGCGGGCGGAGGATTTCTATGTGCTATATGCGGGCAACATGCCTTCCACGCTGGTGGAATGCGGCTTCGTATCCAATCCTGAGGAGGAGAAGCTGCTGGCCGATCCTGATTATCAAAAAAAGGTGGCCTGGTGCATTTACTCGGGTCTGATGAATTACGGCGCCCAGTCCTATCCATAAGGCCTGTCCTTTTGAAGCCGGCTGCGGTATAATGAATTGATCAGGGGATAAAAGGGGGATTGGGTTGAACAGCGTATGGTATGCGGCGGTGGAGAAGCTCAGCGGAGCGGCACTGCCATTGGAGGCGGCAGAGGCCCGGCGGATGAATCCGCTGGTGCTGGCGTATATGGGAGATACCATTCATGATCTGTTTATCCGCACCACCTTGGCGGTGCGGGGGGACGGATTGGTTAATTGTCTGAATAGAAAGGCTGTGCGGCATGTCAACGCTCATGGACAGGCCGTGGCGGTGCAGGACATGATGGAGGGGCTGACCGAGGAGGAACAGGATGTGTTCCGATGGGGCAGAAACGCCAAGTCAGCCACCTCGCCCAAGCATGCGGACATTCAGGAATACCGCAAAGCCACCGGATTCGAGGCGGTTTTGGGGTATCTTTATATCACGGGAAGGACGGAGCGCCTGGCCGAGCTTTTAACAAAGGCGGCTGCGGCAGTGAAGGAGGAGGAAACATGCCAAAGACAACCATGAAAGCGACGCTGCTGCGTCATACGCCTGACCCCGAAGGCACCATTGCCTTGGGGGCAAAGCTGTGCTACAGTGCATCCGAATTGGACAAGCTGGCTGCCGGGGTGGAAAAGAAGGATCAAGCCGGCTTTATTCGCAGGCTTATCTCCATGAATCATCTGTCGGTGATGGAGCATGCCAGCTTCACCTATGGCATTTCCGGGGTCTCCCGCAGTCTGCTGGCCCAGATTACCCGGCACCGGATTGCCAGCTTCTCGGTGCAGTCCCAGCGCTATGTGTCGGCGAGCTCGGAGAAGCGGGGCGGATTTTTCTATGTGGTGCCCCAGGGTGTGGAACGCCTGGGAGAGGATGCGGTGGCGGAGTTCGAGGCCCAGATGGACACCATCCAGAGCTGGTACGATGGATGGGTTGAAAAAATGGGAGGCACCGGAGAGGGCGTCAACGAGGATGCCCGGTTCGTGCTGCCCAATGCGGCGGCCACACAGATGCTGGTGACCATGAATGCCCGGGAGCTGATGCACTTCTTCCGGCTGCGCTGCTGTTCAAGGGCTCAGTGGGAGATCCGGGCTTTGGCCTGGGAGATGCTGCGCCAGGCGGTGGAAGTGGCGCCCAATCTCTTTGAAAATGCGGGCCCGGCCTGCATCGCGGGTCCCTGTCCGGAGGGTGAAAAAAGCTGTGGAAAAGCTGCGGAGATGAAGGCGCGACGGCGGGCGCTTATGGAGGAGAACCATGGGTGACTGGAAAAAGAACGATGGACTGGAGCGGGAAAACGCGGGGCAGGAACAGGAACGTCTGGTGATGGGCCGCAATGCCGTGCGGGAGGCGCTCAAAAGCGGCCACAGCATTGAGCGAATGTATGCGGCGGAAGGGGTCAAGGAAGGCTCCATGGGCGAACTGCTGCGCCTGGCCCGGGATCACCACATTCGAGTGGAGACGGTGGATCGGGCGAGGCTGGACCTTTTGACGGATCATGGGGTGCATCAGGGCGTGGCCCTTCGCGTGTCCGCTGCCGACTATGTCACGGTGGAGGATATTCTGGCCTATGCGAAGCAGAGGGGGGAGGCGCCCTTTGTTGCCGTGCTGGACGGCGTGGAGGACCCGCATAACCTGGGTTCCATCCTGCGTACGGCGGAGTGCTGCGGCGTTCATGGCGTGATCATTCCGAAGCGGCGTTCGGCCGGACTGACGTCCACGGTGAGCAAGGTGGCCTCCGGAGCGGCGGAATATGTGAAGGTGGCCCGGGTGGCCAACATTGCCCAAACCCTTGAGCAGCTGAAGAAGGAGGGCCTTTGGGTGGCCGGCGCCCATATGGAGGGGGAAGCCTACACGAAGGTGGACCTCACGGGTCCCCTGGCCCTGGTGGTGGGCGGCGAAGGAGCGGGCATCTCCCGTATTGTGCGGGAAAAATGTGACTTTCTTTGCCGCATTCCCATGAAAGGGAAAATCGACTCCCTGAATGCGTCGGTGGCGGCCGCGGTACTGCTGTACGAGGCGGTGCGCCAAAGATCATGATGCGGGAAATCTTGGTGGTGGACGGCTACAACATGATCCACGACTGGCCGCCCCTGCAAAAGCAGCTTGGGGTGTCTCTGGCCTCCGCCAGGGATGCGCTGGTGGATATGCTGGAGGACTGGCAGGGGTATACCGGTGTGCCGGTGATGGTGGTTTTTGACGCCCATCAGGTGCCGGGCGGTGAGGTGGAAGATTTCAGCCCCGGCCGGGTGAACGTGGTCTTCACCCGGGAGATGAAGACGGCGGACAGTTATATCGAACGGATGGTGGATGAGCTGGAGGATCAGCGGGTGACGGTGAAGGTGGCAACTTCCGATGGGGCTGAGCAGTCCCTCATCCTTTCCCGCGGTGCCGTACGCATGTCCGCACGGGAACTCTATGAGGATTATGTGCGCCTGCGGAAACGGAAGATGGCGGAGCTGACCGGCCGGGTGGCCCGGGATCACGCGCTGGAAGGCCGCCTTCCCGAACATGTTCGCGAAAAACTCGAACAGATGCGGCGAAATAACGGGCTATAAGGAGGTAACCTCCCCGTATTCCCGATATTTTGCGCCTTGACGAAGCGTTGTCCTGCCTGTATAATTTATATTATGTTGACATGCGTTTCGCGGGAAGGAAGCATCATGGAAGTTGAGACGAACTACGAACTGATGAGCGATGAGGCCATCGCTGAAGAGGCAAGGGGCTGTTCTGGCGGTCCTGCGGAGGCCTATTTGCTCAACAAGTATAAGAACTTTGTGCGCTCCAAGGCGCGCTCCTATTTTCTCGTGGGCGCCGATCATGAGGATATCATCCAAGAGGGCATGATCGGCCTTTTTAAGGCCATTCGGGATTACCGCCCGGACAAGCTGTCCTCCTTCCGGGCTTTTGCTGAACTTTGCATCACCCGGCAGATCATCACTGCCATCAAGACGGCTACCCGGCAAAAGCATATTCCCCTTAATTCCTACGTTTCCCTCAATAAGCCCGTCTATGAGGAGGGGTCGGACCGAACGCTCATGGATGTGCTTTCCGGTGCCAAGACCCAGAACCCTGAGGATCTCATTATCGGGCAGGAGGATTATGCTGGCATTGAGAGCAAAATCGGCGAAATTCTGAGTGATCTTGAATGGGAAGTGCTGACCTCCTATCTTCAGGGCAAGAGCTATCAGGAGATTTCAAAGGAGCTTGGCCGCCATGTCAAGTCCATCGATAATGCCCTGCAGCGGGTTAAGCGCAAGTTGGACAAGTATCTGCAGCTCCGCTGATCCAAAGCTTTGGCATAAATCCTGCAGACGGGCCGTTTTATGGATCAAGAACCACTTTTTTATTGACAAGACCCCCTTTGAGGATTAGAATAGATTTCGATTCCTGGGCCGAGGCGCGAGGTGGCCCATGCGGGCGTAGCTCAATGGTAGAGCCCCAGCTTCCCAAGCTGGTCGTGAGGGTTCGATTCCCTTCGTCCGCTCCAAAAATATTATGCTGGTGAAACACCCGGACCCGTTGCCTAGGGGGAAGGAACCGAAAAAGGAGGAAAAGCAAAATGGCAAAAGCGAAGTACGAACGTACGAAACCCCATGTAAACATTGGAACGATCGGCCATGTGGACCATGGCAAGACGACCTTGACGGCCGCGATCACGATGGTGCTGGCGAAGAAGGGGCAGGCGGAAGCGATGGCGTACGACGCCATAGATAAGGCGCCGGAGGAGAAGGAACGCGGCATCACGATCAACACGGCGCACGTGGAATATGAGACGGAAACGCGGCACTATGCCCATGTGGACTGTCCGGGGCATGCTGACTACGTGAAGAACATGATCACGGGAGCGGCGCAGATGGATGGAGCGATCCTGGTGGTGTCGGCAGCGGACGGCCCGATGCCGCAGACGCGGGAGCACATTCTGCTGGCGCGGCAGGTGGGCGTGCCTTACATCATCGTGTTCATGAACAAAGTGGACATGGTGGACGACGAGGAGCTTTTGGAGCTGGTGGAGATGGAAGTGCGGGATCTTTTGAGCTCGTACGATTTCCCCGGCGATGATATTCCGATCATCAAGGGATCGGCGCTGAAGGCGCTGGAAGCGGTGCAGAGCGGAGACGACGTGGAGACGAACGAATGGTGCAAGCCGATCTTTGAGCTGATGGAAGCGGTGGACAGCTACATTCCCACGCCGGAGAGAGCAACGGATCAATCGTTCCTGATGCCAGTGGAAGACGTGTTTTCGATCACGGGCCGCGGGACCGTAGCGACGGGCCGTGTGGAGCGCGGAACGGTGAAGGTACAGGACACGGTGGAGCTTGTGGGCATGACGACGGAGCTGCGGCAGATCGTGGTAACGGGCGTGGAGATGTTCCGGAAGCTGCTGGACCAGGCGGTAGCGGGAGACAACATCGGCGTGCTGCTTCGGGGCGTGCAGAGGAACGAGATCGAGCGCGGGCAGGTATTGGCGAAGCCGGGGACGATCAAGCCGCACACGAAGTTTGCGGGACAGGTGTATGTGCTGACGAAGGAAGAGGGAGGGCGGCACACGCCGTTCTTCAACGGATATCGTCCGCAGTTCTTTTTCCGGACGACGGATGTGACGGGAGTGATCGAGCTTCCTGAGGGCGTGGAGATGGTGATGCCCGGGGACAACATCACGATGGAGATAGAGCTGATCACGCCGGTAGCGATTGAGGAAGGATTGCGATTTGCGATTCGGGAAGGCGGCCGGACCGTGGGTGCGGGCGTTGTTTCCTCCATCGATGGCTGAGGTAGAGATTGAAACAAAACAGGGCAGGCAAACTGCCCTGTTTTCTTTTCAAATGGGGAGACATGTCCCAAAAACCCGTGGAAAAATATTGACATGAATTCCCGTGTGTGATAGATTATTTAAGTACGGCTCCGGAGGGAGTCATGGTTTTTGCGGCCTGTTGACTGGGCACCTTTTTGGGACACAAAAAACGGGCGCAAGCTACTCACAGCGGAAAAGGAGGGCCTAGGGGATGCGTACCAAGATCACGCTGGCCTGCACCGAATGCAAGCAGCGCAACTACGATACCATGAAGAACAAGAAGAACGATCCTGATCGTTTGGAGATGAAAAAGTACTGCCGGTTCTGCAAAGCGCACACCGTGCACAAGGAAACCCGCTGATCCCAAGGGATAAGCAGGGTATAAGGATGTGAAAAGATGGCGAAGGTAGATAAGGTGGTTGTGGAAAAAGCTAAAAGTGGCAAACCGGCGAAGAAGAAAAAGGAACGCCGTTTTCATCCTATACGCTTTTTCAAGGAAATGTTCTTCGAATTGAAAAAGGTCACCTGGCCCACCCGCAAGGAATTGGTCAACTACACGTTGGCGGTTGTCGCTTTCATGATTTTGATGGCAATCGTTATTGGTGTTGTTGATTGGGGCTTTGGTAGCCTGCTCAAGCTGATTACGAGCTAAGGAGGGGGAGCCCATGGGCTCCCAGTTCATATGTCTGAACAAGAAACCAATGGGAAATGTCAGTGGTATGTGATCCACACCTATTCGGGCTACGAAAACAAGGTGAAGGCCAATTTGGAGAAAACGGTGGAAAACCGTAATCTTCAGGAGTTCATCGAGGAAGTCAAGGTGCCCGTGGAAGAGGTCATCGAAGTGAAGAACGGGAAGAAGAAAAGCGTGCAGCGCAAGATCTTTCCGGGTTATGTCATGGTCAAAATGAAGATGACCGACGAGTCCTGGTATGTGGTGAGAAATACCCGCGGTGTGACGGGATTTGTGGGCCCTGGTTCCAAACCCGTTCCGCTGACCGATGAGGAAGTACGCTTCATGGGTGTGGAGAATGTGCCCATCAAGCTGGATATCAATGTGGGCGAAAACGTGAAGGTGATCGCCGGTCCCTTGAAGGATTTTGTGGGCGTGGTGGAAGAGATCCATCCCGAACATCAAAAGGTGAAGGTGACCGTATCCATGTTCGGCCGGGAGACTCCGGTGGAGCTGGACTTCGCACAGGTGCAGCGCATGTGATTCGAATTAAGACCGCGATCCTGCGGTTTTAAATAAGTGGGAGGGATGCTCCGTCCCGCAATAACCACTTGGACAGTATAGGAGGTACAAAATGGCAAAGAAAGTTATGGCTTACGTTAAGTTGCAGGTGCCCGCCGGTAAAGCGACGCCGGCTCCGCCGATTGGTCCCGCTTTGGGCCAGCACGGTCTTAACATCATGGGCTTCTGCAAGGAATTCAACGAGAAGACGGCTAAACAGGCGGGTCTTATCATTCCCGTGGTGATCACGGTGTATCAGGACCGTTCGTTTACCTTCATCACCAAGACGCCCCCGGCGGCGGTGCTGATCAAGAAGGCTTGCGGCATCGATAAGGCCAGCGGCGTGCCCAACAAGACCAAGGTGGCGTCGATTACCAAACAGCAGGTAAAGGAAATCGCAGAGCTTAAGATGCCTGACCTCAACGCCGCGTCCGTCGAAGCGGCCATGCGCATGATTGAAGGAACGGCCCGCAGCATGGGCGTCACGGTTGCGGAGTAATTTTCCGTACGTGGGAGGCCTACACCGTTAAGACCACAAGGAGGAAATTTGAATGAAACACGGAAAGAATTATCAGGACAGTGTGAAGCTGTATGACCGCCAGAAGAGCTATGAATCCAAGGAAGCCTTGGATCTGGTTGTAAAGACTGCGAAGGCCAAGTTTGATGAGACGGTGGAACTGTCCGTCAAGCTGGGCGTCGATCCCCGCCATGCCGACCAGCAGGTCCGCGGCACCGTTGTGTTGCCCCATGGTACCGGCAAGAAGGTGACTGTGCTTGTTTTCGCCAAGGGGGATAAGGCTGCGGAAGCCGAAGCGGCTGGCGCCGATTTTGTGGGCGCTGAGGAGCTTGTGACCAAAATCCAGTCCGAAAACTGGTTCGATTTTGATGTTTGTGTTGCCACGCCGGACATGATGTCGGTGGTGGGCCGGATTGCTCGTCTGCTCGGCCCCAAGGGACTCATGCCGAACCCCAAGAGCGGTACGGTGACCATGGATGTTGCCAAGGCTATCGCGGATATCAAAGCCGGTAAGGTGGAGTATCGTGTGGACAAAACGGCTATCATCCATGTGCCCATTGGCAAGGTGTCCTTTGGTCAGGAGAAACTTGCGGAGAACTTCAAGGTGATCATGGACGCGATCGTTCGGGCGAAGCCTTCCGCCGCCAAGGGTACCTATCTCAAGAGCATCGCCGTGTCCTCCACCATGGGACCTGGCATCAAGATTACCTACAACATCTAGTTGACAGGGGCTTTTCCCCTTGTTATACTGATTAAGGCTTAACTCATACCGTAGACAGCAGGTGCACGCCTTAAACGCTTTGCCGGCCTGCCGAGGAGATCGAGTTTGTAATGGACTTTTTCGATACCCTCATGCTGTTTGCGTGAGGGTATTTTGTTTTCACTTGAAGGAGGTGAACAAGATGGGAAAGAATCTGGAGCTCAAAAAGCAGGTGGTTGCGGACATCAAGGACAAGCTGGAACGCGCCGAGGGCGTGGTGCTGGTGGACTACCGCGGACTCACCGTGGCCGAAGTTACCGAGCTTCGCAACCAGTTCCGTGCGGCCAATGTGGAATACCGGGTGCTGAAGAACAACCTGATCTCCCTGGCGGCGAAGGAGCTTGGCATCGAGGGATTGGATACCTACTTGGAGGGTCCTACGGCGGTGGCTTTTGGCTATGAAGATCCTGTTGCCGCGGCCAAGGTGATGAACGCTTTCATTAAGAAGACGCAGAAAACCGAGATCAAGGCCGGTTTGCTGGGCACGGAAGTTCTGGACGCCAAGGGCGTCAAGGCGCTGTCCGATCTACCCAGCCGCGAAGTGCTTATTGCCAAGATGCTGGGAAGCCTGCAAAGTCCCATTGCTGGACTTCTGGGCGTACTCAATGGAGTACCCCGTGCCTTCGTATGTGCGCTGGATGCGGTGCGCAAGCAGAAGGAAGAGACCGCATAATCCGGGCGATACCGTTCCGGTAGGGGAATGTTCCCCGATTTACACTCAACATTACTAAGATTAAATGGAGGGAATTTAAAATGACTCGTGAAGAAATCATGGAAGCTATTGCCCAGATGAACGTGCTGGAGCTCTCTGAGCTCGTTAAGGACATGGAGGAGAAGTTCGGCGTGAGCGCCGCTGCTCCCGTGGCCGTTGCTGCTGCTCCCGCTGCTGGGGCTGCCGCTGGCGGAGCTGCTGAGGAAGAGAAGACCGAGTTCGACGTGATCCTGAAGGATGTTGGCGCCGAGAAGATCAAGGTCATCAAGGTTGTGCGCGAGATCACCGGTCTGGGCCTCAAGGAAGCCAAGGCTCTGGTTGACGAGGCTCCCAAGCCCTTGAAGGAAGGCGCTTCCAAGGAAGATGCCGAGAAGATCAAGGCTCAGCTGGCTGAGGTGGGCGCCACCGTCGAAGTTAAGTAAGATCCTAAAAGAAAGAGGCAGGTTTGATCACCTGCCTCTTATTTTTTTGCATTAGCTTTTACCGCTCCTTGTTATATGATGCCCAGGGGATATCAGGCGCCGTCTTTTGTCAGGCACGCAGGGATCCTGCTTCGCCAAGGAAACGCATACACGGAGCGATGAGGGCGCGTTCCAGGCCGCCCGTTCGCTAAATGGTTCCTGAACCGGACAAAAATATTTGGGTGTCCAGACACTGGAACTTCTTATTGATCCAGTTCACAGGGATAGCGCTTCTTGAGATAGATCGTCATGAGAATGGTGACGAAGATCAGAATGGAAGATAAAATGAAGATCGGGCGGTATCCGCCGAAAATACTGTTCCGAAACAGGTCGATGACCACGCCCCAAATCAGAGCACCAATACCGGCGCCCACATCGTAGGAGGCCAGGTAGGTGGAATTGGCCGTGCCGCGGCGGGTGCGGGGTACCCCGGAGAGAGCCAGCACATTCAGATTTGGCCAGCAGAAACCGCAGCCAATACCATAGACGGCCGCCGAAATATACAGTAGGGCGGTGGAGTTGATAAAGGCCATGAGCAGATAGCTGACGATGATAACGGAGAAGCTCATAATGAGCATGTTGTATTGGCCGAACCGCGAGGAGAGCCTTCCGCCAAAAAGCCGAACAAGCAGCATAAAGATGGCTTGAATGACAAAGTAGAAACTGACGTTTGCCAGCCCCAAAGAAGTGGCAAAAAGGGAGAGAAAGTTCACCGAAGTGGCCGTACAGATGGCAATCATGATGGTGAGCACACCCGAGGGCATGCTCTTTTTCTCAAAGAATTTCCAGATACCCTTGTATTGATCGGGGGAGACCGGCGTTTCCTCCGCGTCCTCCCGGGCGACCTTCTCCAGAAAGGCGGGACTTTTCTCGTAGCGCAGGGTCATCAAGATGGTGAAGGATACGATCACCGCAACGATGGAGCAGATAAATACTATGTTGGGATTTATCTCAATGAGAGCCAGACCCACTGCGGGGCCCACGGCAATGGCCAAGGAGGTGAACAGGCCGTAGTAGCCGACGCCTTCTGCCATTCGGCTCTTGGGCAGGACATCCACCACCATGGTTCCTGTAGTGATGGTGGTGGCGGAGGCTCCGAAACCCTGAACCATGCGGAAGCAGACCGTCAGTGCAACGATGGGAAAGGATATGTACCCGAAAAGCGGAATGCCCAGCAGGATGAGACCGACGATGCCCACGATCAGGCGGCCTTTTTTGTCAATGATGTTCCCAGCCACGAAACGAACCAGCATGGCACAGATGGTGTAGCCCGTGGCTACGCTTCCGATCATGGTTGCACTGCTGCCCAATTGTTCCAAATAGATGGGGAAGGAGGAGATCAGCATCTGAATGCAAATATTTGCAAACAGGGCCAAGGAGCCTACCTTGATGAAGTCTTTTGTCCAGAGCTTCTCCTGATAAGGGTTTCTTGTTGCCAAGAATTTTTTAAACATAGAATACTCCTCCATAAAAATTCAACACAAACCCTATTTTAGCGCATAAAAATTACTTTGTAAATGTCAAACCTACAAATATTGAATATTCTTGATATTTATTTTTTACCATGGTCAAGGAATAGGAAAAATGAATGATTTACTGTAATTTTTTTATATGGAATCCCCGAATTCAAACTTCTGCCTTCGCATATTGAAGCCAAGAAATCCTGCTTCGATGAGAGAGTAGCCTACGCAGTCATCGGGAAAGAAAGAATATTCCGAACATACCCGCTGCTGCGGCCGATCAAGGCTGGAGTTGGATCTCTTTTTACAACATGTAATCAAAAAGAGGGGCAACCGTGGAGACGACGCGAATAAGAGCACGTTTAAGCCATGAGACCTTTCCGGCGAGAATTCCAGGGCGGTGAATGTAGGTGTAATCTCTGCGATTAATCTCCAGAGAGCGGTCGAAATAGGGGGTCAGTTTGCTGGTCAGGTGTTCCGTGAAGGGTTCACTGTCAATAACCAGCATGGTTTCCGTACTGAGGTAGGAACTGCGGGATTCCATGTTGAAGCTGCCCACCGCTGTAAGGCGCTTTCCGAAAATGAGGGTTTTGGCATGGATGGAATCGGGCCCCTGATATTCAAAGATGGTCATACCGCCTTTGACCAGCCGCCTGCGATGACGGATATATCCCGAATAAGCCGGGATGTTGGGGGTTGCAGCCATGGAATTGGTGAGCAGCGTTACCTGTGAAGGCAAACGTTTTTGCTTGAGGTAGGAGAGCATGCTCCGGGTGGGAATAATATAGGGACTTTGAATAAAGATACCCTCGGAGGTTCCGTTGATGAGCTGAGCCAGTTCCCACCAGCACCAGGGTTCCTTGCTCATGCGGGCGATGGGGTTATGAATCAGTGTGACATTTCGGGTGGAATAGCTGATATCCGCCCAAGGGATGGGCTGAAACAGATCCGCCTGACGGCGCCTCCCATCCTCGAGGAATGCCCGAAGCTGTTCCTGCATGGCCTTGCCGCGAAGCCGGCTGATCCGGCCCGCAATCTTTTGGGCGGGCGCGCAGTAAGGACAGTTGAAAAGCTCCTCAAAATAGTCGGCGATCTGACGGACCGCACTGTTTGAGGAGGGATGCTCCAGAATGCTGTACACCACGACGTCCCGATCCTGGGTGGGAATATTGGCGGTGGTGCGGAAGAAACGGTTGCCGATATTTCTCCCGCCCAAAATGGCAAGCTCATCGTCAACAACCATAAACTTGTCGTGCATACGATTGTTGAAAACCCAGGGTCTCAGCAGCTGGAAGGGTTCGTAGAGGCGCAGTTCAATATTGGAATGAATTTCAAAAGCATGAATCACATCTTCCATGTCCCCTTTGAGTCCATGGAAGAAACCGTCCAACACCATGCGCACATGAACGCCCCGGTCCGCCGCATCCAAAATGGCGGCCAGGAAAAGCTTGGAGGTCTCCCCGGGCAGAATGGCGTGGTAAGCAACAACCAGCGTCTTTTGCGCCCGCCGGATAAGATCGAGGCGGGCCCTCAGGCCTTCCGAAGGGGTGTCCACCAGACAAACCCGGTCCTCGCCATCGCCATCCCCGTAAAACCTTTGAGGACGATGGCTTTTTTGATATGAATCGCTCACCTTGGAGGGGGAACGAAAGATGAGCACACCCAGCAGCATCACGTAACATACGAAAACGACCAGCGCCGTTCGAATGCCGCGCCAAAGCCCTTTGGGCAGAAAAAGACTCATAATTCCCATCCTTTCGACATAGTGATTATATCACTCCAGCCAGGGAAGATCAAATGCGACAGTTTTGCATGAAAATAAAAGCTTATTTTCTTTGAAACACCCTCTTGAATTTTACATTTTGATCAAGTATACTGAAATCAGGATAGAAGATTTTTCTATCCAAGGTTGGGAGGTGTTTCCCTTGCACAAGCGCTACCGTTGGGCTGTGATCGGCACAGGCACCATCGCCCGCAAGTTCTTATCCGATCTGTCCAGGATTCCGGAAGCTGAAGTTTATGCGGTTTGTTCCCGCAGTCTCAGCAGGGCCCGGGAGTTTGGAGAGGACTATGGGGCAACCGCATTCTATGACGATGTGCTGGCGATGGCGGAGGATCAAAATGTGGATATTGTCTACGTTGCGACGCCGCACACGGAGCATTTTGGCAATGCGATAACCTGCATGGAAAATGGAAAGGCCGTACTGGTGGAAAAACCCATGGCGGTCAATGGCGGGCAGGCCCGCAAGATGATGGAATGCGCGAGAAGAAACAATGTTTTCTTGATGGAAGCCATGTGGAGCCGGCTGTTTCCGGCATTTCGTACGCTGGTCAAATGGGTAGCGATGGGACGCATGGGACAGATCAGGAATATCAGTGCGGACTTTGGATTCCTTAACACCCACGGGCCGGAGGAACGGCTGCTGAATCCCGTATTGGGCGGCGGCGCCACCCTCGATGTTGGACCCTATGTGATATGGGCGGCTGCGTCGCTGGTGGGGCTTCCCGCCAAGGTGCAGGCCATGGGCAGATTGGGTGAGACCGGTGTGGATGAACACACCATCATCAATCTTCAGCATTCCATGGGCGTGACTTCCCAGCTCATGTGCGGCATTGATGGCAAGACACCGCAGCAGCTTATCATCACGGGTACGGAAGGTTGGATTTGGGTTCCTGATTTCTGGCATGCGGATACGCTGATCTATCAGCCAAGAGGGGAGAGCGACGAAGAGGTGCTGTCCTTCCCTTATGAGGGACTGGGCTACCAATTCCAGATCAATGAAGTGATGGACTGTGTTTCGAAAGGCTTTACGGAATCGCCGAGGGTTCCTCTGTCGATGTCCGTATCCATCATGGAGGTCATGGATGAGGTGCGGCGCCAAATCGGCGTGCGCTATGCAATGGATTAGACACCCCATGACACCTTGAAGGAGGTGGTACCGTTGGACGACTTCGAGTTTTTGAGCCCCACCAAGATTATCTTCGGTAGAAATACCGTGGAGAAGGTGGGGTTGGAGGCGGCCCGCTGGGGCAGGAAGGCTTTGCTCCATTATGGCGGAAAAAGCGCCCTGAAGAGTGGCTTGATTCAAAGAGTGAAGGATTCTCTGATCGCTCAGGACATCAAGGTCATCGAGGTTGGCGGTGTGGTACCCAATCCGAGACTCGCACTGGTGCGCGAATGCATCGACCTGGTGCGAAAAGAGAAGATCGATTTGATCATTGCCGTCGGCGGCGGAAGCGTGATTGACTCCGCCAAAGGCATCGCGATGGGCGCGGTGTATGAAGGTGATGTTTGGGACTTTTACAAAGGCAAAATCCCGGAGGCGGCATTGCCCATAGGCGTGGTTCTTACCATCCCGGCAGCGGGTAGTGAAGCTTCGAACAGCAGCGTCGTTACCGACACCGATGGTGAGGGCGGCTGGAGAAAGCTGGGCGCCAAAGGTGAGGCTTACAAACCGAGATTTGCCATTCTTGACCCAGAGCTGACGTATACGCTCCCGGCCTATCAAACGGCTGCAGGTGGCGTGGACATCATGGCTCATGTGATGGAACGATATTTTACCAACACACCGGATGTGGATTTGACCAGCCGTCTGTGTGAAGGGGTACTGAAAACGATGATTCAGCAGTTGCCCATTGCCCTCACGGATCCGGAAAATTATGCGGCTCGTGCACAGATCATGTGGGCGAGCACGCTGGCCCACAACGGATTGTTGGACACGGGCAGGGCCACCGATTGGGCCTCTCACCGCATGGAGCATGAGTTATCAGCAAAATGGGATGTAACCCACGGCGCGGGTTTGGCCGTGATGTTTCCCGCCTGGATGAAATACGTGTCTCCGAAAAAGACGAAACAGTTTGTGGAGTTTGGAAACCGGGTATTTGGTTTGGACGTTGACGTATATCATCCTGAGAGAACAGCAAGGGAAGGGATCAGCCGCCTGGAGGCCTTCTTCAAATCGCTGGGAATGCCCACCAGCATTCGCGACCTGGTGGAAGGTGAAGTGACGGACGATGATCTTCGGAGCATGACCGAGCGATGTGCAATCAATCCCGATGGCACTTTGGGCGGACTTGTGAAGCTGACCCGGGAGGACATCTATCAAATCTACAAGTTGGCCTATTGACCGACTTGGGCTTCGGATGGAGCAACAAGTGCATATTGAAAAGCGGCCGCATCATCGATGCGGCCGCTTTTTTAGGAGCGCAGCTGTAAAAGGGCTAAGGGCGTTTGCGTTTCGCCGATCCGGGTGGCTTGAAAATCACCATGGCAATCGGAACCGGCGGTGATAAAAAGTCCGTGATCCCGACAAATGGCGAGGCAGGTTTCGGTTACGGCATCGCTGTGGGCGGGATAGTAACATTCGATTCCGTCCAGTCCCAAGGTCAGAAGGTTCTCAACCTTGGCCCGGAAATGGGACATACTGATGTTGCGGATCACCTTGCCAGGATGGGCCAATACGGCATAGCCGCCCGCCCGGTGAATGGCCCGGCACACCTCCTCTACCTCGGGAAAGCCGGCCTCGCCATAGGTGATATGGTAGCGGTCATAACAGCGAAATCCTTCATGAAGCTGCTGCGTGATCCCGCATTCCATAAGGTAGTGAAGCGCTTTCCAACCTCCTCCGTTTTTTGGCATACGATAACGGGTATAGGCGGCTAGGGAGACCGGTTCTCCCGCAGATTCCATAGCCGCGATGAGATCCACACTCATCTGGTCAAGACAATAACGGCTATGGGCTACAAAGTCCTTGAAGGATGTGTCCTCCAGATCCACATCATATCCCAGGATATGATAGTCCACGGCCTGATGAAGGCTGTCCAGTTCCACGGCGGACAGACAGTCAAGACCTGCGCCGGCACAGAGGGACACCAACTCACGACTGCCGTCCAGGGCATTATGATCGGCGATGGCCAGCAGGGATACTTTTGCCTGAAGCGCGGCTTTCACAATTTCCCCAGGAGTCATGGTACCATCGGAATAACAGGAATGGATATGCAAATCTCCGTACATCAACCATCCTCCTTCAGCGCATGGGATGATAAAAGCTGAGTAATTTCATCCAGAGAAAATTCTTTTTCACAGACTTGATCATATTGGTAAGCACTTACATTATTATTATACAAGGCTTTAGTAGGCACAAAGAATAGATAAGGCGCTGTGACGATAGCGAGCACCAGGGACAGTATCCGCCGGACTCTTGGACTCGGAGCGGCTCTTCGGAACGTGATAAAATAATTGAACACATAAATGAGCGCGCCGGAAAAAATGGTCACCAGCAGTACAAATATAAAACCGCAGATGCTGCTGAAAGGATTGAGGGATATGGGCAAGGCGATGTTTTCATACCACCAGGCGGAAGTGCCCGTTGACGCCCACAGCAAAAGTGCACCGCCCAGAAGATCGGCTAAAAAGCCAAACAGCCAAATCCATAGAATTGTGCGCCGGTAAAGCTTTCCCTTATCCGTCAGATGCAGCGCCGCCATGGCGATCCACAGTACCGCACTGTCCAGCGCGAAGTTCACCGGCAGGGCGATGAGCCAGGCGGCGGGGAAAATGATGAGCAGCCAGATGGGAAAATAAACATTGTAAAGCTTGTCTTTCATGTCTCACCCCGATCGAGCTCCAGTCCCATGTAACACGGGGTGTAGGGCAGCTCGGAAGAAACTTTTTCTCCGATCTCGGTGAAGCCATAGGATTTGTACCAATCCTTGAGCTTGGCATTCTCATTGATGACGACAATATCCAGGGTGGGCGCGCCCAACGCCCGGGCGGCAATTTCTCCATGCTGAACCAGAGCGCGCCCATATCCGCGGTGACGATACTCGGGCTGAACGGCGACGAGTTCCAGCATGGCAGGGCTGCTCTCGCGGCTGGGCGGCAGGAGGCAGGCGCATCCGGCCAGATGATCCGCTTCGAAAAGACCAAAAAGCAGACCTCCCTTGGATCTTCTGGCTTCAAGATCTTCCGCACGAATGAAAGCGGCATACTGGGGGCAGTTTTCCGACGTGATGCCATAGCGCCTGGCGATAGCGAGGAAGGATTCCCGAATAAGCCGGGCGCATTCAGGCAGCTGTTCAGACGACAGTTCACGGATCGCAAAGGACAAAGAATACACCTCCCCAAAATCTTTATAGCTTCATTGTACACTCTAAAAAAGACCTTGAACAGGTGTTGGAGAAAATAATTCATTTGTTAAAGACATTTTGGGCCGCGGTGCCGCGATACCTGGACCCGCCTTTGCGGCGGCAACGATGGCGTGCAGACGGTCATTCAAGCTGAGCGGCGGAGTGCTGCATCCGAACAGGGCAAGAAACGCTGCATAGAGTTTTAGTAGCCGCTAGCAGTATACGCCATCTCGTTGACGAGGACCGCATCAGCGCGG
Source organism: Gehongia tenuis (assembly GCF_014384795.1). NCBI lineage: Bacteria > Bacillati > Bacillota > Clostridia > Christensenellales > Christensenellaceae > Gehongia > Gehongia tenuis. The sequence continues at coordinate 123,835 of NZ_JACRSR010000003.1, forward strand.
GAGGCCAAATAGAGATCATAAGGCGTGGAGCCAGCGTACTCCACCCTGTACAGGGTGCCTCCCCGACGGTAGATGGCGGTGCCCTCATTGCCGTGGAAGCTCAGGGTTGCGATCAGATCCTTTCCGGCATAGAATCGATAGGTGCAGGGAAGCTGAACCGCCCACTCGTCGTCGGGCACCCGATCGGTGATCTTGGCCTCGGTGAAAGCGTTGACCAGGGCGCCGACTTCATCGGGGTCCTCCACCACCTTGCTGGCTGCACGGCCGGAGGCTGGCGTCAGGGTGATCTCAATGCGATCCACCTTGGCACCGGTGGCGGGGCTGATGGGGCTTTCCGGTCCGCGGTCCAGATTCAGCGCAGCGAAACCCACAAGCACTGCTCCAAGGGTAAGAATTGTTCCCACCATCCATTTTTTCATCCGAACCGCCTCCCATCTTTTCCTTGTTAAAAGTAGGACGATGGGAATAAGGGAAAAGTTGCAAAAAAATATCCGGCATAGAGCCGGATATTTTCATGATCAAATTATTGGGTTGCCTTGATCTCCGTCCAGAGGGAATCGTACATTTCGGTGGCGTCGCCCAGGTCCTCCATGGTTACGCACCGGGCCTTTTCTTCCTCCGTGGGATTGGCTGCGGGATCGGCCTTCAGCTCCTCGGAGAGCTGGTCCTGCACCTCCGGCAGGGGGCTGGCGTACCCGATGTAGTCGTTGTTCATCTTGGCAATGTCCGGGCGACACATGAAGTCAATGAACTTCATGGCGTTGTCATAGTTGGGGGCGTCCTTGGGGATGGACATGCCGTCCACCCAGATGTTGGAGCCCTCCATGGGGATGGCGTAGGCCAGGTTCTCGTTTTCGTTCATGCAGTAAACCGCGTCTCCCGACCAGACCACGGCCAGCGAAGCTTCACCGCCGATCATCATATCCTTGACGTCATCGCCCACATAGGCGAGAACCAGCGGCTTTTGCTCGATGAGAGCAGCCTTGACCTTTTCAAGGTCCGCAGCTTCATGGCTGTTCGGATCCACGCCGACCTTTTCAGCGGCAACAAAGAAGGAATCGCGGACCGAATCCAGCATCAGAATCTGCTTGGAGTACTTTTCATTCCAAAGAATGTTCCAGCTGTCCACCGGGTCGGTGACCTTGGTCTTGTCGTAGAGAATACCCACGGTACCCCACATGTAAGGCACGGAGTATTCGTCGGTGGGATCATAAGCGGGGGAGAGCAGTGCGGGATCAATCCTGCTGTAATTCTCCAGCTTGGACATATCCATAGTTTCCAGCATGTCCTCCCGAATCATGCGCTGGATCATATAGTCCGACGGAATGATCACATCATAGTTGCTGCCGCCGCCTTTGATCTTGACGTACATGTCCTCGTTGGTGGCGAAGGTGTCATACTTCACCTTGATGCCGGTTTCCTCCTCAAACATGGTGAGGACCTCACGGTCAATGTAGTCGCCCCAGTTATAGACCAGAACCTCCTCGGTGTTGCCGCCGGAGCAGGCACTGAGGGCGAAAACCCCCAAGAGCATCACGGCAGCCAGCAGAAAGCGAAGCTTTTTCAATCCATTACCCCTCCATTTTTGTTTTGTTTTTTAGCGTCCCTGGCCGTACGAACGTTGACAATGATGAGCAAAAGCAGCACCGCAACGAACATGAGCGCGGACAGAGCGTTAATCTGAGGATCGATACCCCGCCGGGCCATGGAATAGATATGGACCGACAGGTTCTTGACGCCGGACGAGGTGAAGAAACTGATGACGAAATCGTCCAGCGACAGGGTGAAGGCCATGATAGCGCCGGTGATCACGCCGGGCATGATCTCGGGCAGGATCACCTTGCGCACCGCCTGTACCGGGGTGCAGCCAAGATCCATGGCCGCCTCGTAGCTGTGCTTGTTCATCTGCTGAAGCTTCGGCATGATGGACAAAATCACATAGGGTATGCTGAAGGTGATATGACCCAGAAGCATGGTGAAGTATCCTAGATCCAGCTTTGCGAAGACGAACAGAATCATGAGGGATACGGCGGTCACGATCTCCGGATTGAGGATGGGGAGATAGGACACGTTCATGCAGAGGGCCTTGGGCCACTTCTTCATCGAATGGATGCCGATGGCGGCCACCGTGCCGATCAGGGTGGCGACAATGGCCGTGATGATGGCCATGGATAAGGTCACGTACAGCGCGTTCATGGTCTCCGGATCGGAGAAGAGCTTGGCATACCATTTGAAGGTGAAGCCCGTCCAGGTGCCCCGGGATTTGGATTCGTTGAAGGAAAACAGGATCAGGATGATGATGGGGGCGTACAGGAAAAGCAGTACCAGCCCCAGATACAGATTCTTGCCGAACTTTTTCACCAGAGCCGTCCCCCTTCCTCATCGTCGTAGCGATAAAAAATACCCATACTGATGAGAATGAGCGCCATCATGATGATGGACAGGGTGGAACCAAAATGCCAATCGTTGGCAAAGATAAACTGCTGCTCGATCAGATCACCGAAGAGCATAAACTGGGCGCCGCCGAGCAGCCGGGAGATGACAAATGTACTCACCGCCGGCATGAACACCATGGTCACGCCGCTCATCACCCCGGGAAGGCTCAAGGGGAAGGTCACCTTCCGGAACACCCGGGAAGGCCGCCCGCCAAGATCTTGGGCCGCCTCGATGAGGGAGCGGTCGATCTTCTTAAGCGAGGTGTAGATGGGCAGGATCATGAAAGGCAGGTAGTTGTAGACCATGCCAAAGACCACCGCTCCAGAGGTGTAGAGCATCTGGACCGGCTCCAGCCCAATGGCCTGCAAAAAGGAGTTGATGATGCCGGTGTTCTCCAGAATGGCCTTCCAGGCGTAGGTGCGCAGCAGAAAGTTCATCCACATGGGTACCATGAAAAGGAGCAGCAGCGTGCCCGCCTTGGAAAAGTCCCGGCTGGCCAGAATCATGGCCGTAGGATAACCGATCAAAAGGCAGATGATCGTGGACAGCAGGGCCATGACCAGGGAACGCCAGAGCACGGACAGGTACACGGGCTGAAAGAATTTCTCGAAATTCTCCAGGGAGAAAGCCACGCGGCCGCCGGAAGCATCCACCGTGAAGGCGTAATAGAGCACCAAAAACATGGGAATCACGATGAAGATGCACATCCAGACGATATAGGGGGTGGCAAGCCATTTACGCTTCATCCATCAGGCCCCCTTTTTCATAATGTGAATCTCGTCAGGTAGGATAACCATGCCAATTTTCTGACCGGGCTCCTTCATATAGGTGCTGTGAATCATCCAATCGAAGTCCTGGCAGCGAATGATCATCTCGTAATGGACACCCTTAAAGACCACCGACTGGACTTCGCCCACCAGCATGCCCTCCTCCGGAGAGACCACCTTGATGTCCTCGGGGCGGACCACCACTTCCACTTCCTCGTTTTTCGCAAAGCCTTTGTCCACGCACTCGAATTCCCGGCCGGCAAAGACGGCTCGGAAATCATCCAGCATGACGCCGGGCAGGATGTTGGATTCACCGATGAAATCGGCTACAAAGGCGTTTCGCGGTTCGTTGTAGATATCGATGGGAGTGCCGATCTGCTGAATCTCGCCATCCTTCATGACCACCACCGTATCGGACATGGTGAGGGCCTCCTCCTGATCGTGGGTGACATAGATGAAGGTGATGCCGGTGCGCTGCTGCATGTTTTTCAGTTCGATCTGCATGCCCTTGCGCAGCTTCAGATCCAATGCGCCCAGCGGTTCGTCGAGGAGCAGGATATCCGGTTCATTGACCAGCGCCCGGGCGATGGCTACTCGCTGCTGCTGACCGCCGGAGAGGGAGTCCACCGAGCGTTTGTTGTAGCCCTTGAGATTGACCAGCTCCAGCATGCGGTCGACCTTCTCCCCAATCTCCTTCTTGCTCAGCTTTTTGATCTTGAGGCCGAAGGCGATATTATCCGCCACATTGAGGTGGGGGAAAAGGGCGTAACGCTGAAAGACCGTATTCACCGGCCGTTTGTGAGGCGGAACTTCGGTGATGTCCTTGCCCTCGAAAACCACCTTGCCGGAAGAAGGCATTTCAAAGCCGCCGATGATGCGCAGCGTTGTGGTTTTTCCGCAGCCCGAAGGCCCAAGGAAGGTCACGAATTCCTTTTTTCGAATGGAAAGATTGATGCCTTTGAGGGCGACATCGCCGCCAAAATCCTTCTTGACGTCCACCAGGGACAGAATCACTTCATCACTCATGCCTGCACCTCTTTTATATCTGAATCAAAAACTGGGAGGTGTCGCCACCCATAGGACCACGGCCTCCCGCTTGCCCGGATTTTCGATGCAATGGGAAGCGGTCGCCTTAAAATAGAAGGAATCACCCTTCTTCATCCGATATTTCTGTCCACCCACATGGAGCACGATCCGTCCGGAAAGCACATGGCCGAATTCTTCACCCTCATGGGGGTCGTCCAGCTCCGTTTCGCCGCCCGGCGAGAGGGTGAGCATGATGGGCTCCATGCGGTTTTTCTGAGCGCTGGGAATCAGCCATTTGACGGAGCGGGTCATGTCATCCGAGCGGCTTTCAAAGATATCTTCCTCACCAAAACAGATCTTTTCCGGCTCCTTTTCGTTGAAGAAATCCCGCAGGTTTGTGCCCAGGCATTCGAGAATGTCCATCAGCGTCGCGATGGAAGGGGAGGTGAGATCCCTCTCCAGCTGAGAAATAAAGCCTTTGGACAGATCCGTGCGCGCTGCAAGTTCGCTTTGCGTCAGGCCGTACCGCACCCGAAGCCGTTTAATTTTTTCACCGATTTGCATGGGATTTAGCTCCTTTATGCTAAACCAAAGGTTTAGCGGTACTAAAGTTTGCTATCGTTAACAAAAAAGTTTAGAAAGACTAAACAACAAAGATATATTTACCATATGAAGGGTGAAAAGTCAATATGAATTTTGTTGAAGGAGGGCGGAAAAAGAAAATATATCTCATAATAAAATATACATTGACAGGCGAGGTATATTTGTTTATAGTGAAAATGGAAAGTGTGGTGAAGGGCATGTCCATTGCATCCGATATGATTCGAGGGCATACGGATACGATCATACTCAGCCATTTGCTGAAAAAAAACAGCTATGGTTATGAAATCAATAAGGCGATTCAAGAAAAGACGGATAACCGCTATGAGCTCAAGGAGGCAACGCTCTATACCGCTTTTCGCAGACTGGAGCAGGCGGGATACATCACCTCCTATTGGGGGGACGAGCGCACTGGCGCCCGGCGGCGCTATTACGCCATCACCCCTCTGGGCCGGGAACACTACGCCGCCATGGTTCAGGAATGGCAGCAGACCAAGGACTTGATCGATCGATTGATCTGATAGGAGGAAAACCATGATTGAAAGGATTCGGGAGTATTTGGAGCGGGCCTTTGCCCATGCGCCCCAAACGGCCAAGGTGCTGGAACTCAAGGAGGAACTGTTCGCCAACCTGGTGGATAAATATCAGGACCAGCTGAACAACGGCGCCTCGGAAGAGGAGGCGTACAATGTGGTCATCGGAGGCATCGGGGATATCTCCGACCTCATTGCCAGCATGGAGGAGCCCAGGGACGTTGACGCCAAGCGCCGGCGGGCGGCCATCACGGCTGTGGCCGTAGCGCTGTATATTCTAAGCCCCTTTCTGTTCCTGGTGGGTGAGGAGCTGTTCCATTTGGAGATGCTGGGCATGTTTTTGTTTTTCGGCTGTATCGCGGTGGCCACGGCCATGCTCATCTACGTGCACATGACCAAGCCCGAAACGAACCCGGAGGAAACCATGGTGGAGGATTTTAAGAAGTGGCGCAGGCAGAGCGCCCGCAGCGAAGCCGCGCAAGGCTCCCTTCGCTCGGCTTTCTGGCTGATCGTGGTGGTGATTTACTTTGGGGTGAGCTTCTATTTTGGAATTTGGGGCTATTCATGGCTGATCTTTATCATCGGCGCCGCCATCGACCGGTTGGTGAGCGGACTGTGGCACCTCAAGGAGGACGGCGATGAATAAGAAGATGGGCGTTGTGCTGTGGAGCATCATTTTGACGGCGGCTGTGATTGTTTTTTTAACGCTGCTTTTTGGCGATCTGAAGGGAGATGAAGAGAATATGACCCGAGAATGGGTGTTCACCGAATCCATCCAGAAGTTGGATATCGAATGGGTATCCGGCAACGTCAATCTGAACCGCTGGGATGGTGAGGGCATCAAGGTGGTGCAGACCAGCTGGGGCAACTTTTCCGAAAAGCAGATATTAAAAGCGGACATTACGGGCGGAACTCTCAAGATTCGGGACGGCCGGAGGGGTTTTCACCTGTTCAGCTTTGGCGGCACGAATCTGGACATTTACGTGCCCAACCAATCCTTTGAGGCCATGGACTTGGACAGCGTTTCCGGCGATATAAACGGAACGGCTCTTGACATATCCCGCATCAATGTGAAAAGCGTTTCTGGAAGCGTACATTTGTCCGGCGCCTTTGCGGAGGTTCAAGTGGATACCACCAGCGGCAGTGTGACATTGACCTCTGAAACCATGCTGGAACGGATGGGCCTCAAAGCGGTTTCCGGCAGTCTCACCATCATGATTCCGGAAAATGACGGCTTCACCTTGAACTTTGACAAGGTTTCCGGAAGTTACTCCACCGATTTTAACTGCTCACAGGAAAATGACCGCTACACCTACAAAGGTGGAGGCGCCATGTTCAACGCCGATGTGGTGAGCGGGGACGTTAAAATACTTCGACTGCCCTAGGCCCAGCGGTCGGGCAGCAGTTCATCCAAGGGCTTGACGCCGTCCTCCAGGAGAACCTCGGCATTCACGTTTCGGGGATCGATCTGGAACATAAATTCGCGGCAGCGGCCGCAGGGCGGCACCACGTGGCCGCCTTCCCACACGGCAACAATCTTGACGATCCTGTTCTCACCGGCGGTTATCATTGCGGCGATGGCGGCATGCTCAGCGCAAAAGCCCATCGAGCAGGGAACGTCGATACAAACGCCGGTGTAAACGTGGCCGGCTTCGGTGAGAAGAGCGGCGGCGACCGAGCCAGCGGAGGCGTTATCGGTTAAATCACGGGGATTGAGTGTTTTTTTGGCGATGGCCCGGAGTTCATCAAAGTTCATATCTATTCTCCTTGTTTTTTTGCTGCCGATATTACAGAAAGGATGCGCCCACAACCCCTACGAGAGCCACGGCGAGGATCAGCATCAGGATGGCGAAGGCCAGAACCACGATGGAGATTACCATGCCCGCCACGGCCATGCCATGGCGCTCGGTGGACTTGAGGCCAAGAACACTGAAGATGAGTCCCAGCACGGCAAGGATCATCCCAATGGCATAGTTGAGAGGCGCGATAAGGCTCACCAGGGACAGAATGAAACCCGCAAGAGCAATATTCCTTTTTGGATCGATGGGGGGATTGTACCCCGGATTGGGACCCGGCTGATAGGCCTGCCCGTTGTAGTTTTGCGGCGGAACGCCCTGAGGATTGGTATTTTGATAACCGTAGGCGTATCCTTCCGCGGGACCCTGACCCTCTTCGCCATTGTTTCCCGGGTTCGGTTCGGGATTTCCGCTTGCATAATAGATATCGTTGTTATCGTCCTGCATCCCACTTACTCCCTTCTCATTCCTTTTTATCAGAATATCAGTTTTTTTCCGGAAATACAACAAAAAGGAGAGAATCCCCGGAAGGATTCTCTCCTAAAGAACCTGTGATTAGGCTTTGCCGTTGCAGCCCAGCACATCAACGATCTTGTGGCGAACAGCCTCCTTGACGGCGGCGCGGGAATCGCCAAGATACTGACGGGGATCGAAATGATTGGGATGGGCAAACAGATGCTTGCGCAGCGCGGCGGTGAAAGCAAGACGGAGATCGGAGTCGATGTTGATCTTGCAAACGGCCATGGAAGCCGCCTGACGCAACATATCCTCCGGCACACCCTGGGCGCCGGCCATATCGCCGCCGTTGGCGTTGATGGTGGCCACATCGGCCTGGTTCACGGAAGAAGCGCCGTGCAGCACGATGGGGAAACCGGGCAGGCGGCGGGCCACTTCCTCCAGGATATCAAAGCGGAGCTTGGGCTCACCCTTGAACTTGAAAGCCCCATGGCTGGTTCCGATGGCAATTGCGAGAGAGTCCACACCGGTGCGGGTAACGAATTCCTCCACCTCAGCGGGATCGGTGAAGGCGGCGTCGGCATCGGACACGTTGACAGCGTCTTCGATACCGGCCAGGCGGCCCAGCTCGGCCTCCACAACCACACCGCGGTCATGGGCATAATCGGCCACTTTTTTGGCCAGGGCAATGTTGTCCTCGAAGTCGAGATGAGAACCGTCGATCATGACGGACGTAAAGCCGCCGTCCACGCAGCTCTTGCAAAGCTCGAAGCTGTCGCCGTGGTCCAGATGAAGCACAATGGGAAGACCGGTCTCCTGAACAGCCGCTTCCACCATTTTCACAAGATAGGTGTGATTGGCGTACTTGCGGGCGCCAGCGCTGACCTGCAGGATGACGGGAGCGTTCTCCTCCTTGGCCGCTTCGGTGATGGCCTGGACGATTTCCATGTTGTTCACGTTGAAGGCGCCTACGGCGTATCCGCCCTCATAAGCTTTTTTGAACATCTCTTTCGTGGTTACCAAAGGCATGAAATCTCCTCCTTTTTCGCTTTCGCTGTTAATCCTAGTATAAAACAAGCTCTCGCCTTTTGACTACCAAATTTTAAAAAATTGTGGATCAAATATGTTTTTTGTGCCCTTCGGTTGTTGGATGATGGTAAAATGCGGTATAATGATAACATCATGAAAGGAGGCGATGGCATGCGGCCGCTGCTGTCGGTTGTGATACCAGCCTACAATGAACAGGAAGTTATCGGCGAGTCTTACCGCCGTTTGGATAAGGTTTGCCAGGAGCTGGGTAAACCCTATGAACTCATTTTTGTCAATGATGGAAGCAGGGACGATACGCTGAAGCTTCTCACTGGCATCGCGAGGAAGGACCCGCGGGTGAAGGTGGTGGATTTTTCCAGGAATTTTGGGCATCAGGCCGCCGTGCTGGCGGGTTTGGAGCAGGCCGGGGGACAAGCCACGGTGATTATCGACTGCGATCTGCAGGACCCGCCTGAGCTCATTCCCGAGATGCTGAAACTCTGGGAGGAAGGCTATGAGGTGGTCTATGGCCAGCGCAGCGAGCGCAAGGGCGAATCAAAGTTCAAGACCTTTACGGCCTTCGCCTTCTATCGCATCCTCAACTGGATGACTTCGGTGAACATCCCCAAGGATACCGGCGACTTCCGGCTCATCGATGAAAAGGTGGTCCGGGCCATGCTTTCCTTGAAGGAGAAGAATCCCTTTCTCCGGGGCATGGTGTCCTGGCTGGGCTTCAGGCAAACGCCCATTGTCTTTGAGCGGGCGGAACGCTTTGCCGGGGAGACCAAGTACCCCCTTAAAAAGATGTTCAAACTGGCGGGAGACGGTATTTTTTCCTTTTCGCTGATGCCGCTTCGCATTGCCTATGTTCTTGGCTGCATCAGCCTTTTGGGCGCGCTTGTGGACCTTGTCGTTCTCATCGTCCGGGCCTGTCAGGGACTCCCGCTGTTCAGTCAAGTGCTTTATCTTGTGCTTTTTGCCGCCTTCGGGCTGGTGTTCCTGTGCCTGGGTATTTTGGGCCAGTATATTGGAAGAATCTATGATGAGGCCAAGGGCCGGCCGGTGTATTTGGTGCGGGAGTGCATCCAATATCCGGAAGAAGCAAAGGAGGATGAACATGAAGGATGAAAGAGTACGGACATTGGCCAGAAACCTGGTCAATTATTCCTGTGAGCTGAAGCCGGGCGAGAAGATACTGATCGAGTGTATCGGACCGGAAGTGGAGATGGTCACGGCGCTGGTGGAGGAGGCCTACAAGGCTGGGGGACAACCTTATGTAAATCTTCAGATCCCGGCGGTGACCCGGAGCATTCTAATGAATGCGAGCGAGACGGTTCTCACCAACATGGCCCGCTACGATGGTATGCGTATGGAGGAGATGGACGCCTACATCGGCGTGCGTTCCGGGGACAATGCTACCGAGCTTGCCGATGTTCCGGCGGAGAAGATGGAGCTTTATGGCACCCTTTATCAAAAGCCCGTGCATTCGGAGACCCGGGTCAACAACACGAAATGGGTGATCCTGCGTTATCCCACCCCCTCCATGGCACAGATGGCGGGAACCAGCACCGAAGCCTTTGAGGATTTCTACTTCAATGTGTGCAATCTGGACTACGGCAAGATGTCCAAGGCCATGGACGCGCTGGTGGCCCGTATGAACCGCACGGACCGCGTGCACATCAAGGGGGAGGGCACGGACCTTCGTTTTTCCATCAGGGGATTTGCCGGCATCAAGTGCGCCGGTGACCGCAACATTCCCGACGGCGAGGTGTTTACCGCGCCGGTGAAGGATTCGGTGGAGGGCGTGATCTCCTACAATACCCCGTCGGTCCACGAGGGTTTCACCTATGAGAATATCCGCTTTGTTTTTGAGAAGGGTAAAATTGTGGAGGCCACGGCCAACGATACCGCACGCATCAACAAGGCTCTCGATGTGGACTCCGGCGCCCGATACATTGGTGAATTCGCCATCGGCGTAAACCCCTACGTTCTCTCGCCCATGAAGGACACCCTGTTCGATGAAAAGATCATGGGATCCATCCATTTTACGCCGGGCCAGGCCTACCATGATGAAGGGGCATACAACGGTAACGATTCCGCCGTCCATTGGGATCTGGTGTACATTCAGCGGCCGGAGTATGGCGGCGGGGAGATCTGGTTCGACGATGAGCTCATCCGCAGGGACGGACGGTTTGTGACGGAGGATCTGCTTTGTCTCAACCCTGAAAATCTGAAATAGCCTTGGAAACGCTTGTCAGCACGGCTCACTTGCGTTACAATAACATTGAGAATTTCGTAACAAATTATAAGGAGGCAATAAGCTATGGTAAAGATCGGTATTAATGGCTTTGGACGTATCGGCCGCTTGGTATTCCGCGCAGCCTGCGCCATGGATGACGTAAAGGTTGTGGGTATCAACGATCCCTTCATCGATGTGGATTACATGAAGTACATGCTCACCTATGACACGGTGCATGGCCGCTTCAACGGAACCGTGGAAGTTGCGGACGGCAAGCTGATTGTCAATGGCAGCGAGGTTGCGGTTTTTGCTGAGATGGATCCTTCCAACATCGCCTGGGGTTCCTGCGGTGCCGAATACATCGTGGAGTCCACCGGCGTTTTCACCACCATGGACAAGGCTTCCGCTCACTTCAAGGGCGGCGCCAAGAAGGTCGTTATCTCCGCTCCTTCCAAGGATGCTCCCATGTTCGTGATGGGCGTGAACAACGACAAGTACACCAAGGACATGAACATCGTGTCCAACGCTTCCTGCACCACCAACTGCTTGGCTCCTTTGTCCAAGGTTATCAACGATAACTTTGGTATTGCCGAGGGTCTGATGACCACCGTGCATGCCACCACCGCCACCCAGAAGACCGTTGATGGTCCTTCCAAGAAAGACTGGCGCGGCGGCCGCGGTGCGGCTTTCAACATCATTCCTTCCTCCACCGGTGCTGCTAAGGCTGTGGGCAAGGTCATTCCTGAGCTCAATGGCAAGCTGACCGGCATGTCCTTCCGCGTGCCTACCGCTGACGTCTCCGTGGTTGACCTGACCTGCCGGTTGGAGAAGCCCGCCACCTATGAGGAGATCAAAGCTGCTGTGAAGGCCGCCGCTGAAGGCGAGATGAAGGGTATTCTGGACTACACCGAGGATGCCGTGGTTTCCTCCGATTTCATTACCGATCCTCACACCTCCATCTTCGATGCCACCGCGGGTATCATGCTCAGCCCCACCTTCGTGAAGCTGGTGGCTTGGTATGATAACGAGTGGGGTTATTCCAACAAGGTTGTTGACCTCATTCGCCACATGGCCAAGGTGGACGCCGAATAATCTGCGTCTTACACAACAACGGCATAGTCAAACGACTATGCCGTTGTTTTTTTGATTTTTTAAGCGAGAGTTTCCAACTGCCGGCTTAGGATAGCGCTCAATACTGTCTCATCAAGGGGCAGGCCCTTGGCGTTGACCAACTGGGACAATCCCAGAATGGTGGACCACAGTCGGTAGCCCTCCAGTTCCCAGCGGCTCTTCGAAATTTTGTGATGCTGCAAACAGGCATAGGTCACATCGGCAAGAAAATCGATGATTCTATTCCGCTGATCGAAAAACAAAGCGGATTCTGCGTCCTCAGGATTCGTCAAAAGGCCATAATACCGGGGGAAATCCTTTAAGAATTTGATGCAGGACAGGGCAACATTGATTAACTTTGCGTCAAGGTCCTCGAAAGCTGCATAAATGTTTTTTAAATTGGTAAGGAAAAATTGATAGAGGCGGATATCCAGTGTATAGAGAAAATCCTGTTTGGTTTTAAAGTGCCGGTAGGGAGCGCTGGGCGCGACGCCGCAAAGGGCGGCCACCTTGCGAAATGATAAATTTTGAGCACCTTCCAAACGAAGCATCTCGATACCAGCCTGGATGAGCTGCTCCCGCAAATGACTCTCGCATTCTGGAGTATGGGTCAATGATGATCTCCTTCCTAAGCCGACGTGGCGATACTGTCCAAAACTACCTGGTTCTTGTGATTGGTCTTGGCCCGGTACAGTGCGCGGTCCGCTTTATGGATGAAGGCGTCAGCGGTATCCTGCGACTGAGGCAGACCGTGGTATACGCCGACACTGACGGTGATATGCTGATCCGCAAACAGGCTTTCCACCTCCTGGCGGATGGTTTCTGCAAGCTCTTTGGATGCACCTTTATCCAGCCCCAGATGCACCATGGCAAACTCCTCACCGCCGTAACGGAAGGCAAAGCTATTGGCATTGTCGCTGTATTTCTGGAACACCTTGGCCAGTTTCTCGATACATTGATCCCCTGCCTGATGGCCAAATTGATCGTTGTAATGCTTAAAATCATCGATATCGATCATGAGAAAAGCCAGAGGCTTTTGCACTTTTTGACATTGCTCCCAGATGCCGGGCAGGATCTCATCCATAAAACGACGGTTGAGAAGACCAGTAAGGGGATCGGTTTGGACCAGTATTTTGAGTTGCTGATTCATGCGCTCGATCTCTGCATTCTTTTCAGCGATGGTTTTCACATAGGCATAGTCCCTGGATTGATTGCAGTAATACATGACCGACAGCGTTGCGGCAAGAATGGTCATGACCATGGTGTTGATAAAGATTCCGGAGTTGAGGCCCACACCGTTCCGCATCCAAAGATAGCCGGTCAACAGGATCGCCTCATTGACCGCGAAGAGGGGAATCGATACCCTGGGCACCATGTGCAGGAAAATGGATGCCGTGAAGACTGTGATCACAAAAACGGTAGGATCATCGGAACTGCGAAGATCCAGCAGGGTCAGGACCGTGCTCCAGAGCAAAAATATTCCGCAAAAAATAATGGACTCCAGCAGCACATTCCTCGCGCTCTTGGGCAGCCTTTTGCGCAGATACCAGCCCCGCCATAGCCCTGCAAAACTAAACAGTGTCAAAGCCACATAGAGAAGAAAATAGGTCATATTGTTGGATGTAGCCAATCCGGAGCGGCTAAAAAACAGTACATGAACTATATTGATCAATTGTAACAGGATTACAATGGGTAAAAGAATCTGGGTGTTCGCAATATTTTTTTTGGCAATCGCTACGCCAAAAGAATCCAACGGATCCATCGGCGCAATCTTTAAGCGTGAAAGTAAACGCATATAAGCTCCTTCTCAAATGGACTCCTATCTATTGTAACACTTGGTAAACCCTTTGGCCAGGGCGATCTTGACATTCGACAAATTGCTGTATATAATGCGAATGTAGCATATGTGAGCAATGTTCACAAATAATATTATGTAAATAATCGCGAGTGAGCTAGATTTTGACGTTTTTTCGATTAATTTTTTAAAAGAAAAGGAAGAGTAGGACGTTGAATAAGGTAGCGTTGGTGGATCACATCAAACAAAAAACAGGGCTCCCCAAGAAAAATGTTGAGCTCGTTCTCAATTGTCTTGTGGATGAAATCCGTAATGGTCTAAGAAGTGGAGAAAAGGTGTCCATTGTAGGCTTTGGAACCTTCACAACCCGAGATCGGAGCAGACGGGATTCCGTCAATCCCCGAACCGGCAAGCCCATGAATATCTGCGAAGCCAAGGTACCGGTCTTCCGGCCCAGCACTGTTCTCAAGTCCTACGTGGTGGAGAACACTTCCAAATAAAGGAGGCTTTAATAGGCAATGCAGTCGGCATTGCTTATTTTATGTAAATATATCAGGACGCAGGGGCGGATTTACAATGAATCCCAGGGCATCCAAGAGCAATTCCTTCCAGTAAGCGTGAAGTACAAAAACGAAAATTCGGCAGGAAATGGTGAAAAAATGGCGAAAGAGTTTTTAAAGCTGGATGGAAGGTGAATACTATGCCGGATATTTTTGAACGGATGCGGGACGGTATTGTGCGGGGTGCCAGCACCGTAGCCGAAGAAGGCGGAAAACTGGTGGAGCGGGGCAGAATCAAGGCTTCGATTCTTAAGCTTGAGGATGAGAAGCGGGGCAAACTCCAGGAGTTGGGCCAGATGTTCTATGAGATGTACAAAAAGGATGAGCTGCACACTGAAGTGCTGCGGGAAGTATGCATGCAGGTGGAGCGCCTGGATGAGGAGCTCGAAACGCAGCGGTCGAACGAACGGCTGAAGAGCGAGGAATAAGAAAAGACCTGGTTGAACACCAGGTCTTTTTTTGCATTTTTGAGTCTAGCCGCCGCTTCGAATGGCTTCCAGAGCGCTCATGCGGGTGGCGCGGTAGGCGGGATAGATACCGGAAAGGATGCCCACACCCACGGCAATGATCATGGCGGCAAGCACCAGATAGGGGGGGATCACCAGTCGGATACCGGAGGCAAAGTACATGCCAAACAGCGTTGTGGCCTCGCCGCTTTGCAGAACCCAGGCGAGGATATAGCTCAAAGCTACGCCAATGATGCCGCCCACAAAACCGATGAGACCCGATTCCACCACGAACATGGCCCGAATTTTGGCAATGGAAAGGCCGATAACCTTCATGACGCCGATTTCACCCCGCCGCTCCAGAATACTGGTCATCATGGTGTTGGCGATGCCTATGGCCGATACGAAAAGGGAGATGAAGGCCATCATGAACAGCTGGGACTGCTGGCGGGCCTGCTCCTCTTTGACCGATTCAATGGACTCGGTGGGGCTGTAAGCTTCATAACCCATTTCCTTCACCGCCTTGACAATGGCGGATACGTCCTCGATCTCGTTGGCTTGGATGATGGCCTGGGTATATTTGCCGGAGCGGATGCCCAGTTGACTTTCCGCCAGCTTGCGGTTGTCCTTGATGAGCTTTTTCGCCGCGTCCAGACTGATATAGGCGTTGTAGCTTTCCTGGCTGTTGCTTGCCTCCAGCAACCCCACTACGCGGCCGCGGGCCATTTTGGGCCGGGGCGTATCCTCCGGGGGATCCTCCAGGAGCCATTGGCCGCCCAGGTATATTTGGATCTGCTCGTTCAGCCAGTCCACGTCGATCTGGGGCGGAGCCGGCGCATCATCGGCGGATACATCCCCGGACATGTAGTATTCGTCCATCGAGCGATAGTAGTCTTCACTCTCCTTGGCGGTCATGAAATTCTGCTGAACATTGGAGCCCAGCACAATCTGCGGAGTGGAGCCATCAGTGGAAAACAACCGCCCATCGGACAGGCGGAGATGGCCCAGCACCGATGGATCCACCGCGTTAAGGGACATATTGGCTTCCCGGCCCGCAATCTTCATATAGACGGGAATGGTGATGACGGGAGAGGCGGCCTTCACACCCTCCAGCATTCCCATGGCGTCGATCTCCGCCTGGGTCATGCCCTGCGGTTCGGAGGAAGGCCCGGCTCCGCCGCCGTATCCCATATAGACGTCGATCTGGGTCAGATTCAGATTTTTGACGTATTCATCGTTGAACTGCTCCATGTTTCCGATGCCAAGGGCCACCATGACGACGATGCAGGCGGTGCCAATGATCACGCCGAGAACGGTGAGCACTGCCCGAAACTTCCGCCGCCAGAGATTGAGGAGAGCTAAACGGAATAACTCATTCCATTTCATCGTCCATCCACGCCTTCCGCTTTTTGCGCTGCCACAGCATGATACCCGCCGCGATAGCGGCCACACCCACACCGATGGCCGCGTAGCCCCACCAGGGGAAGCCCTGGGGTTCTTCGGTGGGTTCGGTATCGGTGGGCACATTGGGTACATAGGGTTCGGTGATCACGGTGGCCACGTCCACCGTATCCTCATACACCTGGCCGAAGGAATCCTCATAGGTGATGCGGATGATACCGGAAACCGGACCATAGCCGCCCATGAGGGGATCGGCAAAATCGTCCTCCGAAGGGGTGCCGTCCGTATCGCTTTCACCCTCCGGCACGCCTTCATCGGCAGCAGGCTCATCGCTCTCCGCACGGGGCTGTGGGTCTTGAGGCAGCACCTCGCCGCCGGATTCGCCGTCGGTGTCCACGTCGTCTTGGGGTTCAGCGCCCGCGCCGCCGCTGGGCGGAAGAACATCGGGCATGGCGGCATAGACCACCATTTCAGCAAGCTTGGTGCCGCCGGGCTCCAGATTGCCCAGGAAGGCACTGCCCTCGGGCATGAGGCCGGGAACCTCGACCTGGCACATCACATTGTAAATTTGTCCCTTACCCTTGTTGAAGACATTGAGGGACAGGGACTGGGAATCGCCGGCACTGATGGATTCGGGTACGATGGGGTCGTCATATTCCACCCGGGGGAGCTGAGCGACCTCCACCACGATCTCTTCAGTTACGGTCAGGGCCTGGGCATTCTTGTCCTCATAGTCCAGCGTGACCAGCACCTTTTGGGGTTTGGGCTCAGCATCCAAACGGACCTTGAGCTGAAGCTCCGCTTCCTGCACGGCCCCCTTCTTGATTTTGGGATAATATAGTATATTGGTATCCCCGGCGGGAAGGATATCCGTTCCCTCGGATTTATAGGTCAGCTTAACGTTGCGCACATCCTGTTTCTCATGGGAATTTTTGAGGGAAAGCTGGATGGTAAAGGTTTCGCCCGCGGTCACCACCTCAGGGTTCACCACATATTTGCTAATGAGGATTCGGGGCTGAGAATCGGGCGTTCCAGAGCCGCCACCGCCACCACCGCCGCCGATGGAGCCGCCGCCGTCAACGGGAGGTTCAGGACTGGGCGATTCCGGTGCGTCGGGCGAGGGAGAAGGCGTGGGAGTGGAGGCCGAACCCTCAATGGTCACATAGACGGTAAAGTCCTGGGTGACCAGGTCGGTGCCGTCGTTATAGCTGACCTGGAGAATCAGCGGATAGCGTCCGGGCTGTGGTTCTTTCACCAGATTGAAGTACATATCCACCAAAAAGGCTTCCTGATTGGTGGAGGTGTCATTGATCTGATGGGAGCCCTTGCGCACGGTGCGCTGCACGTTGTTAAAAGCGAAGGGAGAGGTGTCGGGATCCCCATAGTTGGGGGAGACAATGATGCTTTGGGAGGCAAGTCCTACCGCGGGAATGAGGGGCAGGATGATCCGCACCCGTCCGCCCTCCACCGGGGGAATGTAGCCGTCAGAATAGGACTGGTCCATGCCCGCATAGACGTTTTCGTTGTCCAAAAAGAGCATGCCCTGGGTGGTGGCTTTGGCATTCGGATTTTCGCCTTCCGCCCAAACAGTACTGCCCAGGAGCAGTGTGAAGGCCAGGATGAGGGCCAGCGCGGCGGAGAGTTTTTTCATGGTGTTACCTCCCTTGAAGTTCTGTTTTACCGTCCGTGATATGAATGATTCGGTCGGCCTGCTGGGCCTTCTCCAAATCGTGGGTTACAAAAACCAGCGTGGCGCCGTTGTCCCGCACCAGTTCCAACAGCATATCCATGATTTGCTGGGAAGTGTGGCTGTCCAGATTGCCGGTGGGCTCGTCGGCAAAGATGATATCGGGCTTGGGAAGCACGGCGCGGGCGATGGATACCCGCTGCTGCTGGCCGCCGGAAAGCTCGATGGGCTTATGATTCAGATGATCCTGCAGCCCCATGCGGCCGAGCAGCCTTTTGGCCTTTCGGTACTGCAATGGCCGAGGCTCGCCGCGGCAGGCCAGGCCGAAAGCGGCGTTTTCCCACGCCGTCAGCACGGGGAAAAGATTGAAGGCCTGAAAGACAAAGCCAATGTGATTGAGGCGAAAAGCCACCAACTGTTTTTCGTTCATGCGGTGAATGGGTTTTCCCTTGATAAACACCTTGCCGGAGGTGGGACGTTCGAGGCCGGCAAGGAGGGACAGCAGGGTGGATTTGCCGCTGCCGGAGGTGCCCACGATAGCGCAGACCTCTCCGGGGTAGACTGCAATGGAGGCTTGATCCAGCGCTGTCATCTTCACATTTTTCATCCGATAGATCTTGGTAAGGTTCTCGGCGGTTATGATCGGATCCATGGAGCATCTCCCTTCAAAAACATCTATGTAGTGAGACGACACAAAAGGACGGAAAGTTGCAGATTTTTGAAACGATTGAGAAAGAATTCCATCTTGCGGTTTGACCACAAATTCTGTAAGATAGAATTACCAACCATGAATGGAGGAGCGGACTCATGATCTATGGCGGTGTGGATTTTGCGCCCTATTTCGACAAGACTGAGCTCATTTCCCTGCTGGGGGAACTGGTGAAGCGAAGGAGCGAATCCTCCGAGGGCAGGGAGTACGAAACTGCGGTCTTTTCGGAAAACTATATGCGGGAAATGGGCTTGGAGACCCGGCTGCAGGAAACGCAGGACAATCGGCCCAACGTTATCGGTACCTGGAAGGGCACACAGTCAGACAAGGCTCTTCTTTTCAATGGACATCTGGATGTGGTGCCGGTGGAACCATCCCAGTGGCAGTCCCCGCCCTATCAAATGACTGAGCGCGAAGGCAGGCTTTACGGCCGAGGCACCGCGGACATGAAGGGCGGCATTGCCGCGGCGCTGTACGCGGTAAAAGTGCTGCAAAAAGCCGGAGTCAGGCTGAAAGGGGACCTCAAGTTTGTCTTTACCGTGGATGAGGAACTTCTCAACATCGGCGTCAAAAAGGTGATGGAGGACCCAAAGGGCCTAAAAGCCGATTGGTGCATCGTGGGAGAACCCACCGGTTTGGATATTGCCATCGGCTGCCGCGGCCTTTTGGTCATCGATGTGGAGTTTGAAGGAGTGTCCTGTCATGCGGCTCAGGAACAGTTGGGGCAAAACGCCGTTTACATGGCCCTTCCTTTCATGGAGGAGATTCGCAAACTGAACGAGGCCTATAAGAGGGATCCCCATCCCATCCTGGGGCCGGCGACGGTGAATGTAACCGTGATCCGCGGCGGGGACAAGGAGAACGTCATTCCCGACCGCTGTTTGGTCCGTTTGGACCGGAGACTCATTCCGGGCAGCGGAAAGGAGAGAGCGCTTGCGGATGTGCAGGAGATTTTGAGCCGGCTGAACCTGGAGGCAAAAGTCACATCCAGTGCTTTTTTGAACTATGCCGAGACGCCCGCCGGGGACCCTCTGGTCAAAACGCTGAAACGGCATATCGAGGCCGTGGGCAGAAGTCCTGAGATTACCGATTTCAAGGCCAGCTGTGAGGCTCCCTGGTTTCAGGACGATCTGGGACTCACCACCCTCACCTTCGGGCCGGGGCTCATTGCGCAGGCTCATACGGTGGATGAATTTGTGGATATCGGGGAACTGGTGGATGCGGCAAAGGTATACATAACCTTGTGTATGGATCTTCTGGGCTATGAATCATAAAAATTTTGATAGGCGTTATGGTTACATAACGCCTATTTTGTGCTTTAAGCTGCGACTCCCGTGGTGACATCCTTGATCCATTTATTGCCGCGCATCCTGAAATAGCACAGGACGCATTTGGCCGCCGGTTCAATCATGATCAGCATATACACCTGCTCCACCGTGAAATGAAAGACGGCCGCGCCCAGAAAAGCCAGGGGAACCGCCAGACAGCCCATGGTGAAAACTTCGGCGTAGAGGGGAAACTTGGTGTCCCCGCCGCCCCGAAGCACCCCAAAGAGCACCACCATGTTGACCACGGTGAGAGGCAGTATCAAAGAGAACAGCCGCATCAGGTTGATGGCGGACTGGCGTACCTCGGGGGATACGTTGAACAAGGTGGAGATGGGCGGTGCCGCCAGGGCGAGAGCGATACCGAGCGCCGCGCCCACCATGAGAGAAAGCACGGTGAGACGGCGGGCGTAGTGATGCACCTCATCCATATGCCCGGCGCCGATCTCATGGCCCACCATGACCAGCGCCGCGCCGCTCATGGAGATGCAGACCACGGTGAACAGGTTCTGCACGGTGTTGGAGATCTGTACGGCGGCAATGGCCTGGGTGCCGATGATGCCATAGGCTACGGTGTACAGGGAGGTGAGCACGCCAAAGACCGCTTCATTCAGCACCACCGGCACCATGGAAGCGTAAAGCTTTTTCACCAGATCCCTGCTGACGGTGATATAGGATCTGAATTTTCCCCGGAGAGGAGAATTCTTTCGAAGGGCGAAGAACAGGATGGCGCAAAATTCTATGATCCGAGCGATAACGGTGGCAATGGCGGCGCCGAGAACGCCCAGTTCGGGGAAACCCAGCTTGCCAAAGATGAGGACATAGTTCAGCCCTGCATTGGTGGCCACGGCGATAATGCTGACAATCATGGGCGCTTTGGTGTTGCCGATGCTCTTGAGAGCGTTGGTGAAGACCACGGTGGCGCCGGTGATGATGTAGCTGAGAGAGACCACGGTGAGATACTGAGTGGCAAGCTCGATGACCGCGGGATCACGGCTGAACAAGCCGAGGATGATATGGGGAATGAAAAGCGCTCCCGCGGTAAAAATTACTGCAAAGAACAGCATGGTCATCAGCCCCACGCCCAGCACCTTTTTGATGGGTTCATGGTTGCTGCTGCCCCAGAATTGGGCGATAAAGATACTGCAGCCGGTGCCCACGCCGATGATGGTGATGTTGAAAAGATAGAAAAGCTGATTCGCCACGCCCACAGCGGCGATGGCTGTTTCGCCCAAGGCGCCCACCATCAAGCTGTCCACCATATTGAGGGAGGACAGCAGGAAATTCTGAATGACGATGGGGATTGCCAAGGTGATGAGGGTGTGATAGAAGCGCTTATCGCTGAAGATATCCTTGAAAAATGCTAACATAAAAAAATCCCGCCTTTCCGCAATTGCAAAAATTGTTTTTCGATGTATACCTCTCGCGAGGGGCAACAATTTGTACGCAATTGCGGCGTACGCAGGTTGCTAAAGCTTGCATGGCAAACTCTAATAACACTATATAGGAACGGAAAAACAAAGTCAAGGAAGCGCAGCGGTGTTTTTTTGCATGGGATTACGGTATAATGGGGCATGTGAGGAGGAATTGAGAATGCCTTATGAAAAGATAGAGGATCTGCCTCGGGAGAAGCTGATGGAGCTGGTGGAAATCTACGCCAAAAACTGGCTGGCCTTGGACGGCCTTTGGTTCCAATCCATAGAAAAAAAACTGGGCCTGTCCGAGGCCCTGGAACACGACGCCCATGCCTGGGAACGCTTCACGGTGATCGAAGCCCGCAGAATCAAAGCTTTTCTGGGCCTTCCGGAACGGGCGGGGGTGGAGGGACTGGCCCGGGCTCTTCGCTTCAGGCTTTATGCGCCCCTCAATGAGGATGAGATCATCGTGGAGGGCAGCACGGTGATCTATCGGGTGGTCACCTGCCGTGTACAGAACGCACGAAACCGGCATTTTGGAATACACCTATTTTGCAAAGACCATCGACGACCGCTTCGAAACGGAGGCACTGAGCTGCCATCCCGATGTCACCGATCCCGGCTGCAACTGCATGTGGAAATTTACCTTAAAGGAAGGAAGCGAAAATGTTTAACGGTTTGGTGGATGCGGGCAGCATCAACTTTCTTATGGTTTTTCTGGAGGGCGTGCTGTCCTTTTTCTCGCCCTGTGTGATTCCGCTGCTCCCCGTTTATATCAGCTATTTGGCCGGCGGGGCCAAAAAGACGGATGGGGATGAAATCCATTATGACAGGGGCCGCGTGTTCTTCCATACGGCCTGTTTCGTGCTGGGTATTTCGCTGGCCTTCTTCGTGCTGGGTATGTCCTTTTCGGCCCTTGGAAGCTTCATGAACGAGCATAGAACCCTTTTTGCCAGAATCGGCGGAATCCTTATTATCCTGCTGGGTTTGGTACAGGTGGGTTTTTTGGATTTCAAATTTCTCCAGCGGGAGCGGCGCTGGCATCTCAAGATGCCTGGGACGGTCAATCCCTTCTTTGCCTTTTTAATGGGATTTGCCTTCAGCTTTGCCTGGACACCCTGCGTGGGGCCCATGCTTTCTTCTGTGCTTATTCTGGCCTCCAGCGCGGAGAGCGCGTTGGTGGGCAATCTGCTCGTAGCCGTATACGCTCTTGGATTCGTGGTGCCCTTCCTTGTTCTGGGCCTATTTACGTCTCAGATGCTGAATTTTCTTCAGAAGAGGAAGAATTGGATTAAATATACCATCAAGATCGGCGGCGTGGTGCTCATCGTGATGGGCATTATGACGTTAACCGGCTGGATGAATGGCATCACCGGCTATCTCAATAAGCCTGCGGCGCCCTCGGAGACGCCCATCATCACACAAACCCCTGCACCCGCGCCCAGCCCCTCCGCACCTGGAGCTTTGGCCACGCCCGAAGGCTTGGAAACGCCCACGCCCACACCGGAAAAAGTTGCGGCCTTTGATTTCACGCTGACCGATCAGTATGGGAACAGCCATACCCTGTCCGACTACAAGGGCAAGGTAGTGTTTCTCAACTTCTGGGCAACATGGTGCGGTCCCTGTAAGATGGAGATGCCCCATATCGAGTCCCTTTATCAGGACTGGGACAGGAATTCGGGCGATGTGATCGTGCTGGCTGTGGCGGCGCCTGGCGTGGGTCAGGAGAAGGGCCGTGAGGGCATCATCGACTTTTTGAAGGAGAATGGCTACACTTTTCCTGTGGTGTTCGACGAAACCCAGGAAGTCTTCTATGATTACGCCATCAACTCTTTTCCCACCACCTTCATGATCGACCGTGAGGGCAACATCTACGGCTATGCGCCGGGCAGTCTCACCCGAGAGCTTATGGATCGGATCGTCGATCAAACCTTAGAGGCCGAATGAAAAAGGGTTGGAGGCCGGATCTTCGATACGCGGCCCTCTTCGCCGGCCTGCTTGCCATGGAGATTTTCATTGCGCTGTATGTCCGAGACGACTTTGTTCGGCCGCTGGTGGGGGATGCGCTGGTGATCGTTCTTCTTTACGCATTCTTTCGCATCTTTATCCACCGGCCCATGCCCTTCCTGCCGTTGCTGATCCTTCTTTTCGCGGCGGCAGTGGAGGTGAGCCAGGTCTTCGATCTGGTGGGGAAGTTGGGGCTTGGGGATTCAAAGTTTTTCCGAACGCTCCTTGGTTCCACCTTTGATCCCTGGGATCTGGTTTTCTATGGGCTCACGGCTTTGGGCCTGGGGCTTTTTGAGAGGCACCGGAAAGGGCGTGCTGGATCCGGCAGAAGCTGAGGGGAATCAGCGGGGAAGGATAAGCCAGCTGTCCCGCACCAGTCCGTTTTCGCAAAGCGGTTTGCATACGCTGTCAAGAATATAGCAATAGCTTTTAAAAAGGAGATCAGCAAAGCCCTGCTGATCTCCTTTTTGCAGGCATGCAAACGCTTTCAAACTAATCTCATTAATATGAGCCGTGCCGGATTTGCCGCGGCTGTCAAAAGAAAAATAGTAGCCCCACCTGAGCGGATAGTTGGCTTCCTGGAGAATCACCTTCAGCGGATAAAGCGGTGTGTTTTCGATGACGCAGTCGGCAATGTGGGTCAGAGGAATGCCATGGGGCTGCTCCATCTTAAGCGTCAACTGTTTTTGAACACTGGCATCCAGCTTATCAAAGACCAATAGGGACGCTGGACGGATGATCAGTGTCATCAGCTGAATGGCACTCAAATAGAGCCGCATACTGATATGGCTTGCGCCCGTGATGCTGGCTTGTTTATCCGGCGAAATCACCCGGGTTCCGCGGCCGTTGATCGTTTTGACAAAATGCATTCGATTGAGATATGCCAGCGCTCTGCGGATGGTATGTATCGATACCTGATACTCCTTTGCCAAAGCCGCTTCCGAGGGTAGAAACGTACCCAGCGGATAGATCCCTGCCCCGATCTTGCCCACGAGGTTTTGGATGATTCGTAGATAATAGGGATATCGATCTCCTGCCGCATTCCAGAAAAAGTGCTCATCAGCCTGCTCCACCGTACCCGGATACTGGGCGGACAGCCGATTTAGTGTTTCCTGCACCAAACGGGGGTGGTGTAGCGGTAATGGCTGGTAAGGCTGTCACGAACGTCCTGAGGCTTGCCAGCTTTCAAGGCGTCCAAGATGTATGATACGCTTTGCCTTTCAAACTTATATTGATTGAGCTGCATGGACCTTTGACAGGCGGTTAAAAAAGGAGCTTCGCCATACATCTCCAAAGTCGTGTACAAGGAGGCGAGCAGGGGATTGCCTGAGGAAACGAGGATATCATGAAAAAAGGCAGAGGGCACTCTCCAGCGTCTGAGTGAATCTCGATGATACATTGTCCATTTCATAGTGCTGTCATAGTGCTCAAGCTCAATGATACCGGAAAATTGGGCGCAGAAGGTCAGGATATCGGGCATGATGAGTTCCATGGTTTGGTAAACAGCCAGGACGGAAGATTTACGCTGCAGAATGCTTTGGACATCAGCGGACTGCTCCATCAAAGAGTCTCTGTAGACAACAACGGCACGCCGGCGTTCGCCGGTTTCAATCAGCCCCTCCTCCTTGAGCGCCTTTAGGGCGGTGCGAACAGCCCGCATTCCCACACCATATGATTTGCATAACTGTGGGGCGGAGGGCAGTCTGCTGCCATATTCCCGAAGTCCAGATATGATTTGTTCCCGCAAGTTTTCATGAATGGAGGAGGATCGCGTTCGTTTTTCGTCCAAAAGGCACCTCACACTAGCCTATTTTTTTTACAACCTATATGCTAGCGTGTCCAGACAGCGGTTGTTTAGTCACAAAATATTATTTAAAATAGTCCTATAAAATTGAACAGGGAGGGTGCCCTCTCATGTTCATTTATATTGTTCCGGAACACAAAAAGCCATACAGGGGAAAGCGACAAGACATGAGGCAGCCAGATCGGGGGCCTTTGTTTTCTGCTGCGCCTTTTGTGTCAGAACCCGGATCGCTTCCCCATTGTGTCTGCAGTAATGCGGCGGGTGGGGAATTTTTATACCCTTTTTACAGAATCCGCCCTGCCGCAGACAGCAAAAAAACGCCCCCCAATTTGGAAGGACGTTCGCAAAATCGTTTATATTCCGAAAACGAACCCGAAAAGGGTACGTTTGACCAAGTTCATATTAGCAATTTTCCTGAATCGTGTCAATGTTTCAAGATGATCAAGGGTCAAAAGAGGCACGAAGGCGGAAAAACCTGCGGCAAAGCTTGGAATATGCAAACGGAAGTTCGATGAGGCGACGCAAAAATGAGCCGTCAAATGGGCCGTCAAATCGAAGGGAGAAAAAACATGGCACGACGTGGAGAAAACATCTATCACAGGAAGGATGGAAGGTGGGAAGGCCGCTATATTGTAGGGCGAAGCATGGAAGGCAAGCCCAAATTTCGCTCCATTTATGGCAAAAGCTACAGTGAGGTCAAGCGTGAGCTGGTGCTTTTAAAATCCAAACAAATGACCTCCGGCGGATCAACGGTTTTGATCTATGGAAACGGCAGTATGGCCGAATGGATGGATTATTGGCTGGACGGAATCGAGAAGCCTTATGTTCGGCCAACCACATACCAGCTTTACAAGCGCAGCATCGATAAACATTTGAAGCCCTGGCTGGGAAACCATGCGGTAAAGGCCTTATCCAGCCAGCAGATCCAGGAGATGGTGGATGGACTGAGGGATAAGCTGGCATCCAGCACCCTGCACGGGCTGTGCCGCCTTCTCAAGAGCATTCTGGCAAGCGCGGTAAAAAACCGGCTGCTGACCGAGTCCCCATTTCGGGACATCCGCCTGCCCAAATTTCACGTAAAGCAGCCTCGTGTGCTGACCGCGGCGGAACAGAGCCGGATGGAACGGGTCGCCCTAGAAACGGGCGGACTGGAATACCTGCTTTGCCTTTATACGGGACTTAGGCTGGGAGAGCTCTGCGCCCTAAGATATGAAGATATCGACTTCAATGCAGGCTTGCTATACGTAACCCGCTCCGTAAAACGGATCAAAAACGGTGAAGGCACAACTCAGCTTGTGGTGGGAAGACCGAAAACGGACAGCTCCATCCGGGAAATTCCGCTGCCGCTTTTTTTGCTTAAGATGCTTAAAGAACGCATGAAAGAGGAAGGCACTGTGCAGGGCGGCTTCATCTTCCCCGGCACTCAGGGAGGCGCCGCCGAGCCCCGCACGGTGCAGAAGGGTTTTGCGCGCCTGGCAAAGAGGGCTGACATCCGCGGCGCCCATATGCACACCCTGCGCCACACCTTTGCCATGCGTTGCCTGGAACGGGGCATGGGATACAAGGCACTTTCGGAGATCCTGGGCCACAGTTCTTCCCAGATGACCATCAAGCATTACGATAACTGCACCATGGAAAAGAAGTGGAAGGTGATGCATACAGCACGGCTGACCGCATAAGAATGAGCCGTCAAAAATGGTCAGGCATTCTGCTGAAACCGGTGAAGCTCTGGGACTTGAAGGACGATTTGCAATATAAACGATTTTGCGAACGCTTACAAGATTTAAGGTAACCGCAAAATATCTTCATTATCCAATAAAAACATGGAAATATCGATCTATGAAAATGGGGCCATGAGCGTGGTGGCCAGAAAGGAGGGCTGTATGCTTCCGCATACGCCGTTTTTAGAAAAAGCACAGACGGTTCTACAGACCTCCTTTCATGAAGGCCGGGCCTATGTATATTACGTGGATCTTGCACAGCTTAAGGGAGTGAACCGCCTTAACGGCATGGAGCGCGACGGCGCGCTGCACTTGACGGCAGCGGAGTATATCAGTCGAATCCCGGAGGCAGCGGCGTGCGAAAGAATTTTTTCAGATCAGTTTGCAATTCTTGCCATTACCAGGGAAACCCGGTCAAAAGGAGAGATGGCACGTGCTTATGATGAACATGCCGAAGCGTTCCTGTCAAAGCAGGGGCGGATACTTTCCCGCGGCCATATGCAAATTCATTGCGGCATTGCACCTGTTGAAAGGAAGGAAAGCCTGGCGGACGCACTGGATAACGCATATACGGCGTGTCGGCACGCCGGAAATCATGGGACAAATCATGGGGCGATGGTTAAAAAGGATATGGCGGGGGAGATGGACGATCTGGAGCGTTTTATCTTTTATCTTCAGCCCAAGGTGAACGTTGAGAGCGGAGAGATCATTGGATCGGAAGCCTTGACCCGGCTGATCCGGGAAGGCACGGTGATCCCCCCCGAGGCCTTTATACCCATCATGGAGAAAAATGGGTCCATCCTGGAACTGGACCAAATGATGCTTCGCAAAGTCTGTGCTCATATGGCACAAAGGCTGCTGGGAGGACTGCCCGTGGTGCGCACTTCCGTCAATCTGTCCCGCCTGCATATCAGAGAAGATGAAGCAAAAAGACTGCATGACATCGTGCGGGAATACGGCATACCGCCTCATCTGCTGGAGTTTGAGCTGACGGAGAGTATTCCTCTGAACGAGTTTGCAGGAGCGGCAAAATTCTGCGACCAGCTGCGCGGATATGGGTATACCGTGTCCATTGACGATTATGGAGCGGGGTACACCGGCATGAACATCCTTCAGGAACTCAATTTTGATGTGCTGAAATTGGATAAGAGGTTTCTTTCGGACAGGGAACCGCTGAAAAGCCGGAATCGGATCATTCTGCCGGATATGCTGCGCATCCTGAGGAAGCTTCACATCGATGCCCTATGTGAAGGCGTGGAGACTGCGGAGCAGTGCCGCTATCTTGCCGGGATTGGCTGTTCCAAGGCGCAGGGCTACTATTTTTCGCCGCCGGTTCCGCCGGAGGAATTCTATGACATGTACGAAACCATTCATGGACGATATGAAATGATGCCGAAAGGCCCGGCGGTGGGAT
This sequence comes from Gehongia tenuis, assembly GCF_014384795.1. NCBI lineage: Bacteria > Bacillati > Bacillota > Clostridia > Christensenellales > Christensenellaceae > Gehongia > Gehongia tenuis. Next base: position 152,111 of record NZ_JACRSR010000003.1, read on the forward strand.
AGAGCGACGATGAAAAAGGAGAGAGTTTATCGCAGACTGAGCTGGGACGGATGGTATGCTCTGGCCCGGGATTACTATGAGGAGCACGGCGATTTGCTGGTGCCATCCAATTATAAGACAAAAAAGGGCTACCGCCTTGGCCGCTGGATCGAGCGCCAGCGCGCCATGTACAATGGTATCCTGGGAGCGCCCATCTGCGGGGAGCGGCAGGCCGCATTGGAACGGATTGGAATGGTCTGGAGGCTGGAGGAGCGGCTGAAATGGCATGTGTGGATGGATATGGTGAAGGCATACCATGAACGTTATCACAATCTCGCCGTTCCCACCGATTATGTTACGAAGGATGGACACCGACTGGGATACTGGATCAAGGAGCAGCGGAAAAAGCGAAAGGCGGGCCGCATGCCTGAAGGGCAGATTCAGGATCTGGATCAATATGGCATGATCTGGAGCTGCTACGAGAAAAACAGCTGGTTCGACTGGTATGAGCTGGCTCAAAAATATCACCGGGAACATGGCGATCTCTTGGTCCCCTCCGAATACACTGCGGCGGGTGGGGAGAGGCTCGGCTTATGGATTGCTGTGCAGCGGGAACGTTATTTGGGCAAACGGAAGCGCAAACCACTCACCTTGGAACAGATTGAGGCTCTCGAACGGATGGATATGGTATGGACGGCATCCGGACTGAGGGAAGAAAAATGGAACAGGATGTATCATTGGGTTGAAGAATATGCTCTGCAGAACGGCAAACTGCCCTTGTGGCCGGAGATCAAAGCGCCGGACGGACGCAGCATGAACGGCTGGATCTCCACACAGCGGACCAGCCTCAGCCGGGGCAAGATATCCGCGGAGCGGGAAAATAAGCTGATGAAACTGGGCATTTATGCCTTTGGTAAAAAACCCGCCTCCTAGACGAAAAGGACCTCCTTTCAAAAAGGAGGCCCTTTAAAATGAACACGCTTTTAAGACTCACCGTTGGCAACAGCGGGACGATTCAGCACCTCCATGAATTCTTCTCCGGTGATGGTCTCTTTTTCGAGCAGGAAGTCGGCCAGCTCGTGGAGCTTGTCCGCGTTCTCCTCCAGGATCTTTCTGGCCTTGCCATGGGCCTTCTTGATCAGGCTGAGCACTTCACTGTCAATTTTGGCGGCTGTTTCGGCGGAGCAGGCAAGAGCCGTATCTCCGCCCAGGTATTGGTTGGTGACGGTCTCAAGGGCCATCATGTCGAATTCCTCACTCATGCCAAGGCGGGTGACCATGGCGCGGGCAAGCTTGGTGGCCTGCTCGATATCATTGGAAGCGCCGGAGGTGGCCACGCCAAAGACGAGTTCTTCGGCGGTGCGGCCGCCGGTCAGCGTGGCGATTTTATCAAAAGCTTCCGTTCTGCTCATCAGCACCCGTTCGCCTTCCTCGATCTGCATGGTGTAGCCCAGTGCACCGGAGGTGCGGGGGACGATGGTGATTTTATGAACCGGCGCGGAATGTTTCTGCTTGGCTGCCACCAACGCATGACCAATTTCGTGGTAGGCGATGATTTTCTTCTCCCGATCGGAGATCACCGCGGTCTTGCGCTGATAGCCGGCGATAACTGTTTCCACCGATTCCTCCAAATCCCGCTGCTCCACCTGAGTGCGGCCCGCCCGGACGGCGGCCAGGGCGGCCTCGTTGATGATGTTGGCCAGCTCCGCGCCGGAAGCGCCGGCTGTGGCCCGGGCCACAGCGTTGTAATCCACACCGGACGCCATATTTACATTTTTGCTATGAACCTTGAGGATGGCTTCCCGGCCCATGAGGTCGGGTAGCTCCACGGGTATGCGGCGGTCAAAGCGGCCGGGACGGAGCAGGGCCTTATCCAGCGTTTCCGGACGGTTGGTGGCCGCCAGAATCACTACGCCCTTGCTGGGATCGAAGCCATCCATTTCAGCAAGAAGCTGATTGAGCGTCTGCTCCCGTTCGTCGTTGCCGCCCACACCGAGAGCGTTGTCCCGCTTCTTGCCAATGGTGTCGATCTCATCGATGAATACGATGCAGGGCGCCTTCTCCTGGGCCTGTTTGAATAAATCCCTCACCCGTGCGGCGCCCATACCCACGAACATTTCCACAAATTCCGATCCTGATATGGAGAAGAAAGGAACTTTGGCCTCGCCGGCCACAGCCTTTGCAAGCAATGTCTTACCTGTCCCGGGAGGGCCCACCAGCAGAGCGCCCTTGGGAATGGTTGCGCCGATGGCCTTGTATTTCTCTGGATTATGCAGAAGATCCACGATTTCCGCCAGCGCATCCTTAGCCTCGTCCTGACCGGCCACATCGTCGAAGGTTTTGCCGGTCTGGGCCTCCACATACACCTTGGCGTTGCTCTTGCCAAAGGTCATGGCATTGCCGCCCATTCTTTTTTTCATGGCCCGGAAGAAGAGCTGGCCCACCAGCACCATGAGTCCGATGGGGAGAATCCAGTAGAGCAGAAAGTCCACCAGCGGTGAATTTTCTTGGGGGATGACCTTGGAATACTGCGCACCCGATTCCTGCAGACGGTTCACCCGGTCCGGGTCGTCCATAAGACCGGTGATGAACACCTTTTTATCGTTGTCCTTAAGAGTGTAAGCGATCTGTTTTTCGTCAATTTCCACTTGGGCAATGTTTTTATCATCCAGCTGGGTGAGGAAGGTGCCGTAGTCCACTTCCTCCACTGAAATGCGGTTCATGCTCGGAAACAAGAAGGCATTGAGGCATATCAGTATGATGAGCGCAATGATATAATAAAATATTATGGGTTTCTTTTCCTTGATCGGGGGTTTTTCATTCATGGCTGTTCCTCCTGTTCCTTATAGGTTTTCCCGGTTTGCTCCAGGCTATCAAGGCTTATTAGAAGCATGTTGAAGCGTTCAAGCCCCTGCAAAATGATATTGAGATCCTCATCGGACTGTTCCCGCAAAAGAGCGAATTGAGGATCCCGGGGGGAGGGCTTCAGTGAACAGAAAAGCTTCTGCGCCTTTTCGGTGATTGCAAGGCGGACAATCCGTTGATCCTGCTGGTCCCGGGTGCGGCGGATAAGGTCCTTTCTTTCCAAAGTCTTGCAGGCATTGGAGAGGTTGGAACCCGCCATATGCAGGGCTTTGCTCAACTCGCCCGCGGTGGAATCACCCTTCATCAGCTCCAGCAGGATGATGGCCTGAACAGGCGTGATGCCAAGGGGGGCGTAGACATCATGGAGCAGGGCCGTGAAACGAAGGTTGATGCTTCTAATCAGCTCCATGAGCCGTTCCTGAAATACATTGGGATCCATGAACATCCTCCTTGCGATACTATACTGGATAAATAATATGATGTATAATATATATTGTCAATAAATATTTGATTAAAATTGTGCATGTCGAATTTGGTCGATCGAATGTTTTTATGATATACTTAATTTGGAATCCGTTGAAGGGGGGATTGATGGTTGGGTTTAACGGAAGGCTTAATTATCATTGCGGTTGTACTGCTTTTATGCGTAACTTCCAGTAAGCTGCTTTATCGTTTTGGGGTGCCCACACTCCTCATTTTTATGGTGCTGGGCATGGTGTTTGGGTCGGACGGTCTGGTGGGCATCGAATTTGATAATTACGAACTTGCCCGCAAGATCTGTTCGGTGGGACTTATCTTCATCATGTTTTACGGCGGCTTTGGCACCAGCTGGCGCACGGCAAAACCGGTCATTGGGCCGGCTGTTTGCATGTCCACGCTGGGAGTTGTGATCACGGCGGGGCTGACCGGTGTTTTTTGTCATCTGATTCTGCATTGTTCCTGGCTGGAAGGGCTCTTAATCGGTTCGGTGGTGGCCTCCACGGATGCCGCCTCCGTTTTTGCCATACTTCGTTCCCGCAAGCTGAACCTAAAAGGGGGATTGGCGCCGCTTTTGGAAGTGGAAAGCGGCAGCAATGACCCTTTTGCCTATATGCTCACCATGATCATGGTCATGCTGATCAAGGGGGAAGGCGCAGGCTCCATCCCTCTTATGCTGGTGCTTCAGCTGGCGGTGGGCCTCGGTATCGGTTTTGGTTTTGCCAAGCTGGCCGCCATGGTCTTAAGGCGCATCAATCTGGAGATCGACGGCCTCTATCCGATCTTTGTCACGGCGGTGGTGGTGCTGGGCTATGCGCTCAGTGAATACCTCGGCGGCAATGGTTATCTATGCGTCTATATCATCGGTATTGTGCTGGGCAACAGCCGAATCATGCACAAGCGCAGCTTGGTGCATTTTTTCGATGGGATCTCCTGGGTGATGCAGATCATGCTGTTTTTTACCCTCGGGCTTTTAGCCTTCCCGTCCCAGATGCCGCAAATTATTGTTCCCGGTATCTTGGTTTCCATTTTCATGATCGTGGTGGCCAGGCCGCTGGCAACCTTCAGCATTCTGAGCTGGTTCAAAATACCCTTCAAGCAGCAGCTGCTGGTTTCCTGGGTGGGCCTTCGCGGCGCGGCTTCCATCGTGTTCGCCATCTATGCGGTGGCTAACCATGCGCCGCTGAAAGGCGATATCTTCCATATGGTCTTTTTCGTAGCCCTTTTCTCGGTGGCAGTGCAGGGCACTCTGATTCCAAGGCTGGCCAAAACCCTTGGGCTGGTGGAGAAGGAGAGCTCCGTGTTCAAAACCTTTACCGATTACCAGGAGGAGAATCAAACCAAGCTTTTGGAATACCGGATTCATCCCCACAGTCCCTGGGCAAACAAGACCATCATTGAAGCCGAGATACCTGAGGAGATTCTGGTCGTCATGGTCAAGCGTGGCAGGGATGTGGTCGTTCCAAAGGGATCCACTCTCATCAAGGTGGGGGATACGCTGGTGCTCAGCGGACAAAACTTCAAGGTCCTGCGCAATCTCAGACAGGATAAGCAGCACAAGCATCCCAAAGATGCACCACCCAGTATTGGTGAAGGCGGATGATGGTGCGTCTTTTGCCGGCGGATGCGGAAGATGCGGATAAGATCTTCATCTTGAATCAAAAACACGTGGCGTGCTATGAGGATCTGCCTCCAATCCAGTATGATCGTGTAATGGCTTGGATCCGGCAAAAAATTATTCAGAATTTGAATCGATATTGCTGCATCTGGGCTGATGATGCCAAGGCGGGCTATTATTTGATGCTGGAAGAGGATGATCGCTGGGAACTCAATGATCTCTACCTTCATGAGGCCTATCAAGGCCGTAGAATCGGGACGCAGGTGATCCAAAAGTGTTTGGCGCTGGCCGGAGAAAAGGAACTTCGCCTCTATGTTTTTGAGCGAAATGTGGGCGCCATCCGTTTCTATGAACGGCTGGGTTTTGAAAAGGCAGTTCGTTTGCCAGGCAGGTTCATCATGGTCCATAAAAAGGGTTAAAAAAAGCTCAGTGTCAAAACACTGAGCTTTTTTTACTTATTCGTTCCAGCCATCCAGAGCTGCATGAGCTACCCGAAGCTGATCGACGATCTCGATATGCTGGGGGCATTTGGTCATGCAGGCGCCACAGGCGATGCATTTGGATACGTCCTGGCCGGCATTGCGGGTGAACATGTAGGTCCGCTGGGGGTTGTCGAAATTACGAAACATCATGCCCGTATTGTATTTGTGGAAGATACCGGCGATGTCCACACCCTTGGGACAGGGCATACAGTATTCGCAGCCCGTGCAGGGGATGGTAACTCTGCTTTCGTAGGCGGCCTTGGCTCTTTGCACGATGTCCATCTCTTCGGCCGTCATGACTCCGGGCAGAGCATCGGGCTGAGAGAAGATACGAATATTATCCTTCAGCTGCTCCAGCGTAGTCACGCCGCTCAGGATTGTGCTCACCTCCGGGTGATTGTACATGTATCGGAAAGCCCATTCGGCGGGGGAGCGCTTGACGGGATATTCGTCGTAAATAGCTTGAACATCATCCGGCGCATTGGCAAGGCCGCCGCCTCGAAGAGGCTCCATGATGACCAGCGCCGTGCCCTGCTTTCCGGCCAGTTTGATGCCCTCCTCGGTCACTTCCTTATCGCAGTCCAAAAGGTTTTGCTGAACCTGGCACATGGCCCACGGATAGAATTCCAGAATTTCTTTGAAGGGCTCATATTCACCGTGGTAAGAGAAGGCAATGGCGCCGATAAGCCCCTCTTCCTTGAATTTTTCATATTCCTCAATAACCTTGCGCTTCTTGATGTCTTCCCAGGCGCTGGCCTGGATGTTGTGGATGAGATAGACATCAATATGGTCAGTCCGAAGCTTCTTAAGAGTGTTTTCCAGATTCCTTCGGATATTGCTTTGGGTTTTCATCACAGCAAAGGGCTGCTTGGTGGCAATTTTAACCCGCTCCCGATAACCGCCGTCCAAGGCCTCACCTAATATTTCCTCGCTCTTTTGCCGGTGATAACCATAGGCGGTATCAAAATAATTGACGCCATGATCCGCTGCATAACGGATAAGCTCAAAAGCCTTCTCCCGATCAACCTCCACGCTTCCGTCCGCTTTGACGATTCGAGGCAGGCGCATACAGCCCATGCCAAAAGCGGACACTTCGAAACCTTCCTTCCCATAAGGACGATATTGCATCTCACATCCTCCTCTCGTGTAATCGTTATCTATATTATAGGACAGGACGGAGACACATGCAAGGTAATGAGGTAAAAAAAGGGTATGGAGACCTCCATACCCTTTGATTTAATTGGTTTTCGCCTGTTGTCCCTGCTTGATGAGCTGATTGCCGAGGACCGCCGCACCGGTCACCAGAATGCCCTGGATGACGCTCTCAACCGACAGGCCCATCAGCCCTATCGCGCCACCGATTCCCAGCATCAGCAGCACGAAGGGAATCGTCCAGTTCGGCACCTTCTCAAAGGCGTGCTTGATCAGCGCGCCCACGATCCAAAGCGCCGGGATCAGAATCAGTGCGTCCCCTATGATATAATCCATAAACTTCACTTTCTATCCCTCCCCGTCGTCCATCTTGATGATCGCCTCAAAACCCGCCGCTTCCGCCGCTTCCTTCGCCGCCTCCGCATTGGCCTTGTCCCGGTACGCTCCGATCTGCACCCGGTACAGAGCATCGTCATGAGCCTCCGTTGCCTGAGCCAGGGCCGCCCAGGTCCTGGGACCGGTCTTACCGTCCACCTCGAGGTTGTGCTTGCCTTGGAAGTCCTTCACCGCCGCCTCCGTTGCCGGGCCGTAGGTCCCGTCCACATCAAGTCCATAGCCCAGCCCGTTCAGGATGGTTTGCAGTTCCTTCACTTCTTCGCCCTTGGACCACTTGACCAGTACGTTGTGTCCCTTCGTCACATCAATCACCGCCTCCCCTCCGGCATAGGCCGCCTCAACCGCCGAAACAAACTTGTCCCAATGGGGCAGAATCAGCGCCGGACAGTACTTTTTTGGGTACCAGTGCTGATGGGTGGTCACATTGGCGAGGGGAATGCCATGCTTGTGCATGAGCTGGGCCACCAGCTTTGCGGCGTTCTCCTCCGCCTTCGCCTGGTCGATCCCCGCGTTCATGCACACCTCGATGCCAATGGACTGGGTATTCCCGGGGCCCCGGCCGTCGGCGGCGTGCCAGCCCTGCTCGGTGTCGGCAAGGTGCTGATAGATCACGCCGTCATCCACGGTGTAATGCCAGGAGACCTTCTGGCCCCCGGCGCCGCTCAATAGGTAGCCTGCATGGGCCTTTGCGTCCGCGCCCTTTGCAGTGTTGCCGGTGTTGTGCATGGTGATATACTTCGGGGTCATGGTCCGCCCCGGTTTGTTCTTCGCTCCCGCCGGGAGCAGCTGCTCTATGAGTTGCATTTGCTCCTTAAGAATCTGCATATGCCTCACACTCCTTTGCTTAACCCTACCATGGGAAGGGGAATTGAAGGTGCAGCGCTAAGAAATTGCTGCAATAAAATATCCCACCACGCCGGACAGGAAAGCCGCCATGATGTAGCCCATGGCCTGCTCCCAGCGCTTTGCGGGTTTTTGTTCGATGATTTCCTGACGCTTGCTCAAAGAATCGATGTCTTTACGCATGCTTTTCATTTCGGTGGCCAGTTCGTGAACCGATTGCGCCAGTTCATGACTCTCCTCGATCATTTTTTCCAGCCGGTCGAGCCGGTCTTTATCCCTCGCGAACCGCTCGTCTGCAATCTTGCACCGGCCTTCATAAGCTTCCTTCGTCACATACTCCATAAATTCACCCCGCTTTGTATCATTTTGTAACACCCATCGCCTGCCAAGTGTTTTCCGAGGCCCAGTGGGGTGCAACCCGGACCCATTCGCCATCCACGGCATAGTACAAACGGCAGGCTGTCCAAACACCGTTCACCGGGCAGTATACGCCAAGATAGGGGGATAGGGTGATTGTGGGAGAATAAGCGCTGTAGCTGCTCCATACGCCGAAGGAATTTTTTGCCCGAACCCGATAGCGGAACTGACTGCCTGCGGGCGGATCTCCTGTATAATCAAAGGCGGTATAGCCGCAGGGGGCCGTGATCAGCGAGTTTTCCGCCGTGTTCTGGATGACGGCAAAGCCTTTCCAGCCACTGCCAAGATTGCAGTCCACGCTGACTTCATAGGCTTCCAGCGTTCCGGAATTTGGGGCTGCGGCATTCCAAGACAAAAGAATCTGACCATCGGGTTCGATGGTCGTTAAGCTGGAGGAGAGACCGTTTGGCGTGGATGGAGTGAGCGCTTTTTGAATGGAACCCGTGACAGGCGAGTCGGTCCAATTATTGCCGGAGACGGAGGCTCCGCCCACGGCCCGAACCATGAAGCGATAGGAATTTCCGCGAACACCGCCGTTCCAGGTATGATTGAGCGTGACGCCGGATACGGAGCCGAGGCTGTTCCATCCGCTCCAAGAGCTGCCGGGCGATGCCGTTTGATAATAGATTTCATAACGGCTGACAGGATTGCCGCTGTATGCTGTTGCGGCATTCCAGGAGATTCGGACCGACTCAAAATAGCCCGAACCAGGACTGAGAGTGACCGCGCCCATGGCGGGTCTTTGGACAAGATAAATTGACGGACTATTGCCATAGGCGGAACTGGAATGCTGTCCGTTGGCGCAGATATGATATTGTATGCTTTCAGCACTGTTGACGCTGGGTACAAAATCTTTGTAAGAGGCATTGCCTAGATTTCCAATGTTGTACCAGCCGGTCGAGAAGCCATTCCTTTCGATATGATACTGACCGGAATAGCTTAGTATGGGATTGTTGGTTCCGGCACGGGCAGTCCAGCTGATGCGCACGGCGTCTCCAATGAGCATGGATTTTTTATCGGTTTCGACAGTCGGTGTGCTGGGATTGGTGTAATAGGGGGTTGCAGTGGGTGTGGCCATGGTGGTGGAAAAGATACCGGAGGTTTTAAAATAACCGCCGCTGGCCGTCCAAATGGAACAGGTCAAAGGGGTGCCGGAAATATTTTCGATATCGATGGACACGCTGCCCGTTCTGGTCCCAGGATAACTCCAGTAATCACTGGTGCTCTTGAATTGTACCGATCGAGTTGTCCCGCCATAGGAGACATAGAAATTCATATCGGTTCCAGTACCAGTCCCCAGATGGGCTCGGGTGTCATTGATGTCGCTGCCGGAATGGGTGGTGAAGCGGCCTGTCAGCGAAAAGGTGTAGCGAACCACGCTGCTGATTCGAACACAGGAACAGGTGACCTCATAGGTTATATAGGGTGGGTCGCCGATATTATTTTGAGGATATATGGTCATGCCGATCCCCCCTTAAATGGGTTTCAGCCACAGCTTCCCCGGAATGACGGGGGGCGTATCGGTGGCATAAATAATGGCGTGAGAGATCTGGGCGGTATCGGCGGCAACGGCGTCTTCGGCCAGCGCGCCCACGTCGCCCGGGGTCAGGACGATGTCGCCGGTAAGGGCATGCCCATTGATGGTTTGTGCGTTTCGCACCATGGTGTCCCGGATGGGCACACCCGAATCGTCCACCACTAGTCCGTCCAAGGTTTTGGGGTAGAGCATCACATAGTCGTCCTCGAATATACCGCTGTTGCCCACCCGCTCGTGCATAAGGATATTTTTAATTGTCATATCCATCACCTTTCATCCGTTATATTTCTTTGTACCAAAGATATCCCACGGACAGATCCACGGGGGGAAGCTCGGATACGGTGATCTGGCTTGGAATTCCCAGCACAAGCTCCCAGTCGGCGCTGCCGTCCTGTGGAATGGCGCCGACATTGTTTCTTTTGGCTGCCCAGAGGGCATTCTTGTAAGCCACGCAGTCGTCGGTTTGATACTGCTGGATGGAGCTCCAGGCATAGCGGTAGGACAAGCCCGTGCCGCTTACGCCCTGGGGACCTCGCACCACCATCGGTACAAAATAGGCGGTGTTGGTGGGCAGGATGCCAAGGGGAATGTCAAGAACAATACCCATGTACGCCTCAATATTGTCCTCCCGGGCGTAGGTGACCACATCGTATTTGGTATAGGCGGTGTTTTCGTTCCATGCGCCCTTGTATTTGACAATGTTGACCAGGTAGTCTTCCACCTCGTCGCGATAGAAACGCTCCAGAGAAATGGCGATATCCACAAATTTATTGAGATTTTCCGCGTTGATAATCATGGTTTTGAGGGCCGGATTGTCCTCGAGAAGGGCGTTGGCGCTGGTCAGATTGTCCTGTTCAAGAAAGTCGTAGTACTGTTTGACGGTGCCAAGATATTCGGGCGTCACATCGCTGAAGCGAGTGAGGGCGTCGATTTCATCGGGGAACTGGTTGCTCAAATCCATATAAGTTCTGCTCATTTAATCACCTCATTAGATTCATTCAGGAAGGGTCGGATAGAATTTGATCATGTCCAAACTCATGGTGGTGTCCGTGGAGGAGTAGGCGATCTGCTTGATCAGGTACTCAGCGGAAACACCGGTGATTTTGGAGGTATAGGCAATCTTTTGATTGACGTCCAGCCAATAGATGGCGATGGTTTCAAGGGACATGCCATCGTTGAGCCGGGTGAGACGCCATAGTTCATAATCCGCTCGCTGCTGGGCGAGGTCGTTCGTGGTAATCAAATCGTAGTCGCCGCCGCTCAATACCTCCATTCGCTCACCGATACGGGAGATGGAGAAGGGGCTGTCCGTCAGCGTGTCCTTGGCTTCACCGTAGATCTGCGTACCGTCGTCCAGTGTCCTGCCATAAACAGCCACGCGGTTTTTGACCTCACTGAAGTCATAGTCGGTGGATTCATTTACCACTAGGCTTTGCAGGATGGTGTCATCCAGCACCACCGGATCGGAGGACCCCGAAGGAATGGCTTCAAAGACGAAGGTTCCGTTGGTATCGAAGAAGAATTCCCAGCCGGGGTAGAGGTCCCGAATCTTGGCCATGATTTCATAAAGAGTGGTTCCAAGAGAAAAAACCAGATCGTAGGGGATGGCGCCAAGGTCGTCGATCCGGTAGGGAATGGCTGAGTCCAAGGTTTCAAGAAGAGAAATGAGCACACTGCGGGCACTGGACCCCGCAGGAATGGTGATTTCCGAAACCATCTGGGGGTTGTAGCAGGTATTCACCAAAACGCTCATAAGGTCGCTGCAGGACAAACTCAGCTCCTGTGTGGAAGCATCGAAACTGTAGCTTGCACCGTCGATGATGAAGATGCCCTGACCGTACCATATCGTTTGCTGCGTTCGCTGATCCTTAAGGCCCATATAGATGCGGAGAAATTTGTCCATCCAGATGCGGGAGCTGCTGCTGGGCGTGAAGGAGGCGTTTTGCACATAAAGGGAGAGAGAACAGGTCCTTCGAATATCCGAGTCGGCGTCAATGGAGATACTGTAATTGAGCGTGTTCCCCTCCAGGCTGTCCAGGATCTTAAAATCATGGCTCAGCAGCTCAACCTTGGAGAAGATCGCCCGGTTGGTCTGCTGGAGAAGATTGACGTCCTGGGTTTTAGGCATGTAACTCATAGGATTCCCCGCCTCAAGTTGCCATCGTAATCAATGAAATTGTTGATATAAAGGTCCACACCGGACTGAGCGTCGCCGATTTCCACCCAATCGAAGCTGGTAATAACCTTGTCAGGATGGGAGCTGGCATCTTCACTGGGTTCGCCCACGATGTTGATCAGCCACATGCGGCCGTCCTCATATTTAAGAATCTTGGGCCTGCCGTTGCATAAAAACTCCATGAGCGCCTCCCGGTACTGCCAGCCATCCTCGATGGACCAGTCATGGGTCTTTGCGTTCAATTTGGCAAATAGGCCGCTGGCCTGTCCGCTGTAATAGTTGGAGCTGCCGTTGGATTCATAATAGGGGTAGCGCCGGTCAATGGTGGTGATGGCGGAGGAGGGCCTGTTTTTCTGGGTGACGATCTCCGTTTCCAGCAGGGTGTTGAACCCATCGTTCCGCTCCATGATGAACAGCCCGTCAAAATGACTGAGGATGCGGTTGACGTTGATATTGCCTTCGGTATTTCCGATAACGGGAACGAGAGCGTACTCGTATTCGCAGTTGCTCTGGTTAAACCGGTCATAATAGGTGAACAGTGCATCCTCCTGGCTGCTGATATCCACCCGCTCCAGCGTCTGCCAAGCAAATTCGCCGTATTTGCGACGCTTAAGAAGGATGGCAGAAATCTGTGAAATGGTGTAGGTCACGTTGCCGGCATTGAGACTGTTCTCAAATTGGGCATGCAGAGCCGTGTCATAGTCCCATTCCTGGCTGATTTCTTCGGTATAGTTCTCACTTTTCTTCTGGACCGCCAGTTCGTCATACTGGCCGCCTTGGATTTTGACCGAGCCGATGGCGCCCACTTCATTGGCGGTGGCGTCCAAGGTGTGAGCCATGCCGCAAAAGGTGCTTCCGCAAAAGATCATGATGGATCACCTCCCATAACCTGTAGTTTTAGACTGAAAAGGTTTTTCGAGCGCTGGACCCATCCGAAGAGGGGGCCGGTAAGCGTGCTGACTTTTAGGCGGTTGCTGATGGCAACATAGTTGGTAAGGGCATTGTAGGCCCGAAGGTACAGATAAACGGAATCCTCGGAATCGCCTTCGAACTTTCCCCGCATGTAGGTGATCTCCACCTTCTGCCTTCCGTTGTCCAAAATCAGAATGGGACTGTAATCCACCAGTTGCTGAGCGATGAATTGGATGGTGAAATCGCTTTGCAGGTTGAAACCTTTGGAAAAGGTCACGCTGCTACCGGCCGTGGTCAGATCCACCCACGTACCATCCAGATAGGCGGGCGGATCGGGAGTGGCGGTGCCCTCCAGAATCACAATATTGGAGGTGATGCGGATGCTGCCCTGAAGGGGCTCGTTTTCCAGTTCCACCATTGAATAGAGGGCAGGAATCTTATACTTGACGGAAAAGCCGATAATGCCCGTATCCACGGGCATCCCCTTCACCGTGATACCCGTGGCCTGAAGAAAATAGACCGTTCCGTCGTTGAGGCCGCTGACGGTGTAGCTTAGGTTCTCGGTGTCATAGATGGGCCCGGAATGAAAAATTTCCACCTTGTTGTAGTCGTAAAGATGGATTTGGAAGGCGTTGAGCGGTTCATTTTCCAGCTGGGAATACTGCAAGGCCAGATTGAAGGATGAACTTTGAATCACCTGAGATTCCTCCAGATTTGAAAAGGAAAAGGAAGGCTCAGTGAAGCAGTAGAAAATGAGCTGCTGGCTGGATTCACTGGCCTGGTCCAGGGCGTCATATACTGTGAGGGCGGCGTTGTAGCATAAACCGTTGCCCGGGGTGCCGTCCTCCTTTTTTAGGGTGTTTGCTGGCAGCACATGCTCAAGGCGCATGGTCTGCTGGGTGGCGCTGTAGACCGTTTCATTGGTTTCATTGTTGCGAATGGTGAGGGTATTTTTGACCGCCTGATTGCCCTCATAAAGAAAAGCAAAGGTACAGCTGTTCTGAGCGTCAAAGGGGTCGATATTGAGTAAAATGGGCTGTGCCATGGCATACTCCTTTCTGCATTATGGAGCTAGGATCCAAAGATCCTCATAGTTATTTTGGGGGACAAGGATGCGGACCACTGCACCGGCGGTGTGCTGGACGCTGCCTTGGGCTTTGGCCTTGTAATGCTTGCCGTTCAGCTCCACCGTGTATAGGCCGCTGCTGTCCCGAGAGACCACCTTGCCCACGATGGTGATATCGAAGGGGGCGGAGGCAAGACAGCTATGCACGGCCTTTCGAATGGCCTGGGCCAAGACTGAAATGGCTTTATCGTTGTCGTTCAAGGGGATTCCTCCTTTCCAAAATGAAGAGGGGGACCGCCGAAGCGGTCCCGTTTCTAACGTCTATACATCTCCTGAAGCATTCGCCCGGGGAACTTATTTACGATGTTCCGGGCCAGCGTATCGGTATCCTGTACGCCATGCAGATGGATATCACCGATCTGAATGTTCGCTTGCTGGGCTCCTGATCCGCCGGCGGATAGAGGAACCCGGGTCATGAGCCTGCCCATGAAATCGGCAACCAAGTCGGGGGTTGCGTGAATGAAATCATAGAGCTTTCGTCCATCGGCCGCATTGAAGATGGTTTCAACAGCATGGGGCTTTCCGTGGAGGAGAGCCATCCCGCCGGCGGTATCCACGCCGCCAAGAGCATAGCCTTTGGCCCTGAATTTGGCTTTGGTGTCCGGACCCACCACGCCATCCGCGGTGATGCCCATATCCCGCTGGAATTTTTTGAGGGCATTCAGCGTTTCAGTACCAAAGTTGCCGTCCACGCCGTATTGGTTCAGCTTATAACCCAGCGCGTCGAGGGCTTGCTGAAGAAGCCGTACATTTTCGCCGGATTGTCCCTTGCGGATATATCCCTCGACATTCGAGACCTTTGGCTGGGAAGCTTTGGAACCGCCCCCGCCAATGGTGGCCATACCGGTGGGATTGGCTTCGCGCTGCAGGGCGGTGTATTCCTGGGTGAACTTTTGCAGCACGTCCAGGCGCTGGGCCAAAATGTCAGCTTCCCAGTTTGCACCCAGGATTTCCTGGGCCATCAGCGCATCCTGAGCATTTTCGTATTCGTCCAAGGCGTCGCCCCAGGCTTCCTGGTATTCTTTCAGGTTATCGATCTTTTGATCGTAAACCTCCGACTCCTTGTCCTTCAGATCCTCGAGACCGTCGATCCGCTTTTCCAGATCATCGATCATCTTATCCTGTTCCAGATCCCGAAGCTTGTCCTCGGCCTTCTTCACCTTTTCCAGATCGGCCTCATAGATAAAGCCAAGACCTTCACGGTAGATCAGATTGGTCTTTTGCGTCTTGGCCGTTTCCACTTCCTTGCGGGCCTCGGCCAGCTTATTTTCCCAATCGGTCTGTTCGTTTTTCTCCTTGAGGGCATCGATCTCGTCCCGGATCAGCTGGATGCGTTCGTCATATTGATCTTCCACCGCCTGCTGCTGCTCCTTGAGAGCGTCCATCTCCTTATCCAGCAGCTGATTGACCGCCTTTTGGGTCCGTTCATACTTCTTGATCCGGGTATCCAGCAGCCATTCATAGACTTTAACCTCATATTTGCGGTATTCTTCGAGAAAATCAACACGGTCTTTGAAATACTGCTTGTTGAGCCTCTCCAGATCGTGATAGTAACGTTCCTCGGAAATCCGGTTCATATCACGAAGATATTCAAGATCGTCAAGATCCGCCTGAAATTTTTCCTTCCACTCACGATTGGCGTCGTCGGAGCTGGAACTCTTGGAGCCGGTACCGCCGGCATAAGCACGGAAGGTGCCGGAAGCGCCGTTTCGAACGCGGCTCATGATCTGCCGTGTTTCGGAAGCGGTGTACACCCGATCGCCCGGCCTCAGGCTCACCAGCTCCGGCCCGCGGCCGCCCACGATGTAGGCCTTATCGCCGGATTGAACCAGCTCCGGGCCTTCCTCGCCGGTCAGCGACACGCCGCCGGGAGCACTGTCGGTACCGTTGGCATGTTGTTCTATTGGACCAATACCTAACAGCGGTTTAATCCTGGCCAGAACTCCCTCAACGAGTGAAAGCATGGGTAGGCTGTTGACAATCGTGGTAACGGCCTTAGCTACCTTCTCGACTTTGCTGAGCAACGATGTAAATCCCAGATCACCGATCTGCCGGCCGTTGAGTTCGTCGAAGGCGGTTTGGGTGTCCTTCAGGTCCTCCTGCAGGTCGGTGCATTTTTTCTGCAAATCGCCTACTTCGCTTTCGGCGACGGTGGTATCCACCTGGGCTAAGGCGGCCTGAAGGTTGACGACCTCTCCATCCTTTAACAGCTTGATGCCGTCAGTTTCGGACATTTTGGTTATGATATCGGTAATTTCCTCTTTTGACCTGCCCGCCGAAGCTTCGGCCTCAATGAAACTGGTAAGATCCACTTCAAAGGACTGCTCACCAATCTTCGTAATACTTTTCGAATATTCTTCGTTTTCCATTAAGGAATCCAAGGTTTCGTACATGGTGGGAAATCTATCCAGGATCTCTTCCATGACTTCAGATAGAATGAGAAGATTGCCCTCGGCGTCGGTGAATTCGATATCGTTGATGGCGGAGATTTGGCTAACCAGGGAACGAATCTGGTCTTCCGTAAACCCATACTCATCGCCGAAGGTCAGCAGTTCATTTAGATTCACCTTATTGCCTTCAGCAACGCCGCTTTCCTGAAGAAGACCCATGAGACCTTCAGAGCCCCCGACGGTTAACGTTTCCAGCTTATCGGCATAATCCACCGGGTTGTACATATCCAGGGCTTGAAAGAAGTCGATGAGCTCGTTTTTGCTAAGGCCGAAAACAGCGGCCAGTTGTTCCATATCCTCTGCCCAAACTTTGAAGCCTGTTTGGCCATCACCTAAATCCATTCGTTCGATAAGCCCGTCCAACTCTCCGGAATCAATCTTCTCATTGACGGTAGACTTAAATGCGTCAAGACCATTTTCTTCGTTATAGTACTTCTTTCGCCGTGCAGTTTCGGATTGTATTTGATCCAAAGTGAGGCCGTCCATCTCCATATACTTGACGGCGGCCTGAAACTCCCTTGTATTGGTGGCGCCGGTTTTTAATCCCTCATTGATGGATTCAAGGGCCTTGGCTCGGGTTTTTAGGTTGTCGTCTTTCTCCGGGCCCTGCAAGGCCTTTTCAAACTCGTTTTTGGCAGTTGTTGAGGCGTTGATCTGCTGCTCCAATAAGTCATAGTTTGATATGGATTTCTGTAGCGCAACGTTGTTTTCTTCAAGGGCCGTGATCTGTGCCTGGGTTGCGTCGCTGTTGGCGTCGGTTGAATCTTTAAGAATCTCAATGGCGGCGGCATTTTCTTTTAATTTTTGGATGTCCAGATTTTTCTGTTCCTCGATCTGAGCCAAGGTATCTTCTTTTCTGGCTTCGGCAAGGCTGGTCATGGCCTCCTCATTCAAACGCAGCACGCCGCCCTCGCTTTCGAGGCAACGCATGTATTCTGGATTAAGAGCAATCAATGACTGGTAGGTTTCAGCGCTGAGGAAGCCGTTTTGGGCTTGCTCCTCCATGGCGCTGCTGCATAGATCAAGCTCGCTTTGCAGCGCATTGAAGGGATTGATGCAGCCCTCCACGCCGGATTTCAGTCTCTGTATGACGTTTGCGAGTTGATTGTATGCTTCATAATCATGAGTTGCCAAAGCGGTCTGCTGCAGCTCTTGTAGAGCGCCGATGTCGCTTTCAACATAGCTGGCAATTATATTGCGTTCGAGGCCTGAGGCCCCTTTTAGATTGGATAGTTTTTGCTCGGCGTTTTCAATGGCTTCGTTGACGACCTCTTCGTCCAAGCCTTGTTCAAAGGCATTACTGATTGCTTCGATCTGTTCCGGAGATAAGTTGCCTATGCTTTCTGCAATTTTTTTGATTTTCTGATTATACTCGTCGGCGGATAGAGCACCGTTCTCCAGCTGATTATTGATTTCAACCAGTTCGGATCCATCAAAGGATTCATAAATATTTTGAATGGTGGAGGTGTCGCTAATACCTGCCGCGGAAAGAAGCTTATTGAACTGCTCCAACTTTTCGATTTCATTTTCGCCGTTTTCCCAGCCAAGATTATTGATTTTTTCAAAGATATTTTGCAGTTGAGGTCCTTCCAAGCTGGACTCTTTAACTGCTGCGGAAAATCGATGCAAACTTTGTAGGGCTTCCTCGCTGCCAGAACTTATGATTTTAAAAGCTTCAGCTTTTTGCTCACCATTAAGGTCCAGACCTCCGATTGTATCTCTATAGGTACGCAAGGTACTGATGCTTTCATCATCCAGCGAGACTCCAGCAGGTAATTCACCTAAATTGGCTGCTACATCCGCTTTTAACTGTTCAAGCTCTGCAAGATTGGCATCAAAACCAAGTGTAATACTGAGTTGTGCTATGGCCTCATCTTTATCCATATTGTTGATTTTTAAAGCTTCTAGCATAGCGGGAGACCCTTGGGCCATATCATAGATCCGCTCTGCCAAGCCATTCATCTGTTCGGCAGCTTGGTTTTTGGTTAAAGAACCCGCTTCAATTTCATTTTGCAGATTAAGCAGTTCATCGAATTCTTCCGAATCTTTTACAACTAGGGAACCTACCAAATTGTGAAGTATCTTTGACATTTCATCGCTATTTTTAAAATCATCCTTGGTGTAGGACTCAGCGATGGTGTTGAGGAAAGTCTGTTGAGACAGCGAAAGATTCCCGTAATTGGCATCCGATTGGAAAACCCCTTGGGCAGTCGAAGTAAATTGATCGTTTGCTCTATTCAAATTGTTGATAGCGGCCACATAATCTTTACTGGCATCGAGAATAATTTGTGCGTCTTCTTTAAAAAAATCATCAGCAACAATACTATCACGTTTCTCATAGATTAGATCTAGATTTTCGTTAATAAAGTCATCCAAACGGTATCCTTCGGCGTTGGAGCGTTTATAGGGCTTTAACGTGTCCTCACCAAAGATTTTAGCAAAATGCTTGCTATACTCTAAAGAGTCCGAGGTCGTACTGAACTGTAATTTGTTTTTGAAGTATTCAGAAAATTCAGAATTCTTAAGTTGGTTATTTGCGTTATCAAAGGATTTCTCAGCACCTTCGAATAACGAATCTAAATTATCTCCTGAATACTGTTGTTCTTGACGCTGCCGTGCCTCCTCCTTTTGAAGCTTGATGGATTTTTCAAGAAGTCCATTCTTATTGGCAATAGCGTTGCCCTCGGCGTCGTAACCGGCGGCAAGGGAAGGGGACAGACCGACGATTTGGTTGACAATATTCTGATATTCAGCATATTCGGCAGTGGTTAATGAAATGTTTTGACCGTAAGTTCCGACTCCTTTCGACAATTCGTCGAAGCGAGTCCGCATCCCCTGAAGGGATGCAATGTTGCCGTCACTGGTCTGTTTGAAGTTGGCGTAGGCCTTTTTAAGCGCATCGGCTTTTTCAATAGCTCGTTCGTCGGCATGGATAAGGTCATCGACCCAATTGACGACGGCAGTGAGCGCAAGCTCGGCCAGCCCTAAAGCCAGCCCTTTGCCAGCGGCCTTGAGAAGTCCCATACCCACGGAGGCGGCTTTCATGCCAGCGGAAACCGCACCGGACGCGTTGGCCGCTCCGGTTAAGCTATTCTTCAGGCCATCCAAAGAAGCAGAGCCGTCGCCGAGCTCTTTAAAATAATTCTGTATGGGAGCCGTGAGATTGGAGGAAGCAAAAAAATCTGTTAGTTTTTCTGTGTGAGCTTGAACCTGATTGTATTGTTCTATAATACTTGACAGTTCTTTGTCCGAAGGAAGGCCCATAGCCTCGGCAGACCACTTTTGCTGATATTTCTGCCCTTCCTTGATTAAATAGTTATAATTTTCGGCTTTCAAACCTTTTTATGACGCTATTGAAAGAAAAAATTTCCATGTTATAATAAGAAGGAGGTAAGGGAAATCCTTGCATAAATCCATACCTTTGCCTGCAGCGGCTGCAGGTACCCTTAGGGAGCCGATCAGGGCTTTTGCTGGGAATCGATTGAAGGAAGAAGAGGATTATGAAAAAGAGGATTTGGGTCTGTCCGTGCTGCACGTCGGTGGAGTTTGGCGAGGTCTTTAAAAAGTGCAGATTTTGTGGAACGCAAATGAATGGCACGAGGGAATACATCGACTACGATAATGATTTGGTGGCATCCGTGCATCGTGTTTCAGCGGTTCGTTCCAAGGTTAGAAAAACAAAAATGTACGATTCCGATGCGGAATGGGCGATGATGGATATTCTTAGCCACAGTAAGCGCACCCGCACGGTTAGAAGAGATCGTACTTAGCGTCATAAAAAATCCCATAGATGAGAAACTCACATATCCATATCTGTGAGCGGCTTGGACTGTCTTTTTTGAGCGTTCAATATATCGTCATGAACCCTCCGCCGGTTTACAGTCTCTGAACCTTCCCCGAAGGAAACGGTGCGTTTCCTATACCCTGTCGTAAAAACTACTAGTAGAGCTTAGGGGCTTGGCTGCTTTCCATAGGTTAACATAACCTGTGTACTATTGATGGCACCTTGACCCAATTTTTGTATGGATGGGCATGCGGCACGTAGGCTCTCGCCCTATGCCGGTCCTGTTGTTTTTTCCGGGTTTCCCCACGGTTGCGTTTGCCGTTTCCGGCTCCGATTTCGTCACAGGACCCTGAGTGCTTTCCAGCAGTTTACCGGTCTTCTTCTTTTACGGCCCGACGCCGTAAAACATCCCGTCCCTTGAAGCTTGGCACGATTACGCCGCTTCTAAAGAGGGGAGGGCAAATTCGCTTGAACTACCGAAGATATTGGATAAAGATACGGACGGGCTCTTATTGCCCTGCTGAGAGGACGACAGCTGGACCGATTTTTGAATCTGCCCCAGAGCTTGCTGCATCGACTTATCGTCGATTTTTATTTTGACTGTGATAGGATCGATTTTCATTTTTTTCAGGGAAGCGTTGATGGAGCGCTGGGTTTTGGCTTGATCCAGCATGGCCACAACGTTCACTTTCAAATCGTCCATGAAACCACCTCTCGTTTCAATTGAATAAAAAAGAGAGGGGTTAGCCTCTCTTGTTGTCGTTAGATTGTCTCGGCCTTCCGTTCAGCAATTGTTTCCATAATCTTGTTAGCATCCAAATCCTTGAGCCGGTCAAGGACGCTGGAGAGTTCTCCTGCATCGATGTTATCGAACAGGCCGTTCACCTGATCGGCAATCTCGGTGAGACGCTGGGCGATTTCAGCCAGCTTGGCATGCTGAGCGGAGACCAGGGCCTGGCGGCTGAACTCGAGCTGATTGTCGATGGCTTCACAAAGGACGTTGTATTGGGATCTATCGATGAGCGCCAACACGTCCTCGCACAAGGTGGAGCCATAAAGGAAATCATACTGTTTGGACACGTCCCGGGACAGTTTGAAATCGGTGTAGTAGGTCATTAGGCTGCGGCGGACCATGAAGTCCTTCAGGAAGGCGTAGTAGTTTTCGCTGTCCTCATCCACACATTCCACCACAACGTCCGCAACGAACTTGGCGGCGTCCTGGAAGGGAAGATGACGTTTGACCTCCAGCGTCACCTTGTCCTCGTCCACACCGTATTCCAGAAGACAGGGCGTGGTATCCAGGGTTTCGTACAGCTTGGTAAAGACATCGTTGTGCATAGGTTCACTCCTCTCCAAATTATCGCATGAGGGGGCCGAAGCCCCCGCATACGCACAGAAATCTTATTCCTCGATCAAAGTCATATCGAAGAAGTTGCCATCCTCATCCTCAAACAGATCGAAGACCATGGACAGGCTGGTGGGATCGCCGGTGTTGGACCAGGAGGCGGAGAAGTTGGCCTGGGGAACCGCCTTGTAAGCGGTGATCTTGTAAGGCAGCAGTTCGTCGCTCTCCGTCTTGTAAAGCGTTTCGCCATAGGCGATGTAAGCCTTGGGGAAGCTCTTGCTGTTGAAGGATACGGACTGGACACCCGTGGTGCGCTCCTCCAGATAGTAAGCAATGTACTTGGCGCCGTCGCTGCCGCCGGTGATGGTCACTTCCGCGCCGCTGGCAGTAGCTTCGATCTTGGTGCCGCAGTCGTCACCTTCCGCGAACACGGCCAGGGAATCCTGGACGGGAGCTTTCGAAAGGGTGATCTTGCCCTCGGCCAGCGTGAGCACCTCGCGGGTAAACACCTTGGCAGTGGACTTCACGTCGTTGCCCGCCAGCATGGCGAACAGCTTCATGGGCGTGATCTGGGTCTCCACGGTCATGGTGGCAGTGCGCTCACCGTCGAAGGGAACCCGGGGAGCACGGCCGCGGCCGCCGTAAGCGATCACACGGGTGGCGGTCATCTCGGTGGACGACACGTTGGCGAAATCCAGGTTCAGGAAGGGCGCCTTGCTCGCGTAGTCACACAGGACGAAATCCACGACTTCACGGTTGGACATGTTGGGGTTTACACTCATGATAGAATACCTCCAAAAAATTTATTTGAATGACTTGAACCACTGCGACATGTCGAAGGGCTCTTGTCCCCACGCGCTCCAGCGCATGGAGGCAATGTCATTTTGACATTTGTAGCTCTGACGAATGAATTGATCATAGAGCTGGTAGATGGTTAGCGACCACACGTTGGTCAGATTGTAGCTGTTGTGCTGCACGCATAGAGCGGAAAGAATGTTGCCAAGGTCATTATCCCGGCTGCTGCCAGCGTTTTGCTGTGCTTTCTTGGCTTTTTTGAGCTTCGCAGCGATCTCGGCGGCACGCTTATTCTTGGGCTTGCCGCTGGGGAGACCGGAGGACACATGATTGGCTTCCAGAATAGCTGCGGACACTTCAGGGTAATTCTCCCGGGTTACCTGGCCAAGCTCACTGTCGCCTTCCATCATGCGGAATCCGGCGATGGTCCTGTCAAAGACGGCCGCGCCGCAGAGGAAGAAGGTGAGAGCGTCCGTGATGAGCGTGCGGTTCTCCTCCTCGCTGATGAGCAGATCGAACAGTTCGACGCCGCTTTCCGCAGGGATAAGGAGGCTCAGCCCTTCGCACACCCGCTCCATATCCAGGGAGAACACGTAAATGTAGGCGTAGTATTGGGCGATCCCGAGCTTTGCGACCTCCCCCAAGGAGGGGGAGCGGAGGCCGCCCACACCCGGATAGGGGATGGGTTCGGGACTGATGAGATCGAAGTACTCCAGCTTCACGATTTCCGCCTCCGGTTCCACGCTTTGAAGGTGTACAGTAGAGTCCGGCCAACGCAGTTTGGCGCGGGCTGGTAGTGGACGGCGCTGTCCAGGATGGGTGCACCGGCTCCGAACAAGGTGTTTCCGGCGATCAGTTCATCGAGGATCCGGGCGATCTCGTCGGTACGGATGGCTGTATCCGCCTTGACTTTGGCTTCAGGGACCACGATCCGGACGACCAGCTGCTGGTCCATTACCGTCGCGTTCACGGCCTTCACGGGGTTGATCTCCACCATGAGATGGACCCCTCCGCCGGCGAGGGTTTCAGGGTTCTTGTCGTAGCCATGGACCTGGCTGTCAAACTGTTCCCGGGTGAGAGGCTCCTCGGCGAGGAGGGCTTTGAGTTCGGCGCTGTTCCACATGAGGTCCAGCAACTGGGTTTTATAGCTTGTGAGTTTCTCAAGATAGGCCAATGTTTTCTACCACCCCCTTGATTGATAAAAATGCAATCGGATGGGCGACCTCCTTTCCTATGAAGTGGATCTATAAAAAATAAACGGAGAGGAGAGGGCAAAAGGATGGGATGATGAGGTTCCTCTCCGCCTATGAGCCCCGCACATTTGGAATGCACATGGAGGCCGCATGTATTTCTAGTATCCATAAGACCATCAAAACACCTTGTCGCAGAGCGCCTCAATGTTGTTTCCGATCAGTGGATAGATGGGATGGGGATCCAGGGGGACCTGCAGCCGATAGCGGCAGCTCTTGTTCTCATCGCGAGCGGTCCACTTGTAGTTGTTCTGGGGCGTGGACAGCTTCTCAATATAGCCAAAGTCCAGGAGTTCCTTCAGGTATTTGCGGCGGATGTTGGAGCCGTGAATCCCAAGCCACGCGCCGAGCGCCACGGAGGACAGCGTGAAATCACAATTCTCGCAGGCCTTGGCATAGCATAGAACGGCTAAGGCCACCAGGCGGGTCTTCGGCCCGTCGAAGCGGCGGCGAATCTCATCAAGGTCACCTTCTCCCACGGCTACCTCCGTCTCCCGCAGGGACACGGGGTCCGCCTGAACCTTGGTGATGATGGCATTGACCTCGTAGGGGATATGAATATGATTTCGGTTGGCCCAGCAAAAGATGGCCTCCCGGCTTTGGAGGGGTGTGAGGTGCTGTTCCCTGCAGTGCTTGGCAATGAGGGTGAGGATGCGGTAGAGGTTGTCTTTCACGATATTTTCACCGTTCAGATAGGCTTCCACTTCCAAACGTTCATGAATCAAGATTCAATTCCTCCCAACATGTTTTTATGAGTTTATAACGCCGGCCCAAATAGGTATGTGGTCCGTTGGGGTCCCGTTCGGGCAGCTCCAGGGACACGGGTTTGATATTTTCGACCACACCATTTCCGGCCACAGCCCACAGGAAGCGCTTGTTGCGCTTTGGATACTTGTCGTAGCACAGGGTGACAGCGATGTTGGCCAGTTCCTGCTCATTGGGGCACACGGCGGCGCAGCGGGTCCGATAGAGGTCGTAGTAGTATTTCCAGTTCATGGAGAAGCTGCGGGCATCCTCCCGGGAGATGCGGCCTTCCAGCTCATTTTGGTAGCGGTCATAGTTTTGAATCATAGCCTGTTCCCGGCCCAGGCTGCGCACCTCCTTGCAAAACTCCAGATAAATTTCCTCCACGGCTGCGAAGCGTTCAGGGGAAATGGAAACGGATTCGTCCAGCATGAGGGTATGGTCAAAGGGAGCGGAGGGCGGGCAAAAGCGGAGCTCCTTGTCCCATTTTTCCAGCTGCCAGCACAGCCGGTTCATATTGCTCAGGCTGCGGGACAGCTTTTGATTCTTGTAGCTGGGGCCCGCGTATTTCATGAAATAGGGCAGAGGCTTGCCGAACTTGGAGATGTGCCGGGGAATCAGGAAGAGTACGCCGGTTTTGGCGTAGTCGATGGATTTGCCGGTGATGATGCTGATGAGGTCGATGTAGGACTCATAGCGCTGTCGCTGAATGGCGGTCTTGGGCGTCTTGTTGTGATAGGCTGTGGCGCAGTTGCTGTTCTCACCGATCATGTTCTTCATGGTGCGTTTGATGATGGTGAGCTTATTTTCCGCCGTATCCTTTGCCGCTTCCGAGGTGATCTTGTCCTCGGTATCCAGCACGGCAATGGCCTTTCGGTCCACGCCTTCCAGCATGATGGGACTGTCGGCCACCAGCACCAAATCGCCGTCGAAATCGGCGCCGTTCAGACGCTGGGGAACGATGGAATGGCTGCTGACCATGCACACATTGGCCAGATGACCAAAATACTTTTCGGCGGCGGGATCCTCCGAAGCCCTCAGGATCACATGCTCCGAACGGCAGATATGGGGATTGCGTTCGACCAGGTATTCCCCTGGAGGAAGATTTGCGGCATAGAAGCGATCGGCAGGAAGACAGCCGCGAAGGGGGAGGCCGCCGATATGCTCCATCAGCATGACAAGATCGGGAGCCAGAAACTTGAAGGAGGACTTCAGAAAGAGCTTGCCGCATTTCATCTCATCCCGGTATTTGCGAAGAAGCCCCACCAGGTATTTGTGCACCGTGGGCTCGCGAAGCATGGCCGGGTTTTTCAAGATGGCCCGGGTGTAATCATTCAGGGATTTACGCTGATCCAGGGTGAGCCCCAGGAAACAGAAGGTGTGCACCGGATCACCGGAGAGAATTTGTTCCACCCAGTCCACACTGTCTTTGGCCAACTGGGCAAAACGCTCGAAGGGCAGGCGGAGATCCTGGAGGATTTGATAGCTGGAACGGGTATAGACCGGTTCCTCCTCGGCGGTAAAATTCCACTTCGCCACGCCGAGACAATGATTGTATTGATAAAATTCCCGCCAATAGTCATCCCAATCCCGGGCATCCCCGTGACGGCTGAAGTAGGCCTTGCCTTTGTACATGCTCTCCGTCAGAATCAGCATGGGTTCCTTAAAATCGTGCTTTACTCCCCATAGGTCAGTGATGTGGTCCACTCCCCGCTCCCGATAGAACTTTTCGTAATCCATTTCGTGGGTGACGCCCTTGATGTAGGGAGCGCGCCATAAAATGGAGGTCGGAGGCGACAGGGACCCCAGCCGTTCCCCGATGAGCCTGGAGAGGGCGGGATGATGAATGCCGCAGCCATCGAAGGCGTTAATATCGATGGATTTTACAGCCGTTTTAATCTTCTTTTGTTTTTGGCGTTGTTCACAGCCTTCCCGATCCCGGAAGGTGACCATCTCATCGGCCGCGTACTTGACCACCTGTTTTGAAATGGTTCGGTGACAGTCGGGCACAACCACCACCTTGGGCAAAAAGCCGGGCAGGCTGTGACAGGAGCTCAGCATCAAACCCCGGTAGGCGTACAGCTTGGACAGGACTGTCCTGCCCGGTTGTGCGCCCATGGTTATCCGTTCATTGAGGGCATCCGCTATGGTTTCGTCCACAAAGCTTAGGATGGCGTTTCGCGTCATGGAACCGGAACGTTCACTCACCACAAAATGCTGCTTGCCTGCGGTGAAACCGGAGAGGATGAGCTGGTCCAGGAAGGGCTCCCGGCTCATCCAGCCACGGCAGTCCACGAAAAGGAAGTAACAGTTAAAGGTGCGTTCATCTCCGGTGATCAGACGAATCTGACGAAAAAGCAAATTGTCCTGCTGCTGAATGTAGTACTTCTGTTCCTCCGCCGGTTCAAGGTTCAGGTGAAGATGATGATCGGCCAGCAAGGACAGGGGGAACTTGCGAACGGTGTAAAGAGGAGGTGCAAACAAGCTCGACTCTCCTTTCAATTCCAATGTTCGGTGTATTCCTGCCATTGTTCCAAAAATTCTTGTGAATCAAGAGAGTACATTTCTTCAACTGTTCCATCGAAATATTCACAGGTATCGCTCTTGTCGCAGATATCCACCCAGATACAGGAGGAACAGGGAGGATTGCAGGGGGGGTCCTTGGGTCTCATAGCGCTCCTTTCCCGCGCAAAGAGGTGCTTCCATTGCGCGTATTGTTTTTATGAATCACTTGAATCTATTGAACAAATAAATAGTTTAAATGAATTATAGATCGATTATAATTTGCATACAAAAAGATGTCAATACTAAAAATCTAAATTGTTTAAATGAATAAATGGTGGGGACGACTGGGCAAATTTGAAAAATATGGTCACGGATCTTGACGGCATCAATGGGTTGACCTATAATGGATATACGAACAGATGTTCCATAATTGATTTTGAGGCGGTGAATGTTATTCTTGGTTCCTGTTGCGCATAGCTTGCAGCACCTGTTTGAGAGCTTCGTATTCTTCCAGAGATAGTTCCACGACTTCCACGCCCTTTTCGCCGTATCCCCACAGTGCAGCGTTGCTTTCATCCTCGTCGGGCAAAGTGGAGTAGGTGGCTTTCTCTTCCTCAACGACAAGGTTGCTGCCGTCCATCAGCCAGGTCGGGTTGACCTCAAGCTTTTTCGCTATTTGCGCCAGTACGGCGACCTTTGGGATCCGCTGGCCAAGCTCGTAACGGCTGAGGGATTGGGCGGAGATGCCGATAATTCTGGAAAATTCCTCGAGGGTGCAGCCGTTTTGGACGCGCAACTGCCGAAGCCGGTTGGAGAAACCCATGAGACACCATCCTTCAAAAAATACTATTATTATCACCAAATGGAGATATTTTTCACCAAATAGGGTTGATTCCAAAGCCAAATGGTGATATGGTAATTATTGTGTTATACACATATTACAATTAGTAATACACTCTTGATGGTGAGCGTCGATTATACAGGAAAGAAAGAATAATCCCCTAAAAAAACAGGTAACGGAGCAACCTCCCCGTTGACAGCGTAAGGTTGCTCCGTCTGGAAGTATGCTAAGAACTAACAAACTTCAATTATATCTTAGCATATTTCCATCTATTTATCAAATGGGAGGCGCTGAGATGAATGTATTGGAAAGCTTGGGAAAAGGCGAAATGGACGATTACGAACTGGCCTTATCGGACCTGCCCAGAAGATGGGTGACATTGAAGGGCAGGGTCTATGGAGTGATGATGCTGGAGGAGCTTGGATGTACGGCAAAGACCGCGGCACTGCTGGAAAACTATCTGGAATTCTACTTGGGGCGGGACATACGTACCACAGGGCTGCCCAGGACCGCCTACTACTCCAAGTGTTCCCAGCATTCCGATGAGATGGAATATGGACTGATGCGTGCGGATACGCTGGAGATTTTATCGGTGTACAAGCTGGAACGCTGCGATGACCCGGAGCGTTTTGATCGGGCGTGGAAAGCACTGTGGGGAAAAACCGAAGGCAATGATTCATAAAAAACATAAAACATATTGACTTTATCTTGTTTCCTTGGTAAGCTTTAAATTGGGGTGATGAGATGAATTTACAGGACGTGCTGAGGCCGGAGCTATCCAACCGCTCGCTCAAGGAGGAGTATGTGCTCGGCGGCACCCATGACGAGCGGTCGGCTGTGCAGCTATTGAACCGCTGGAACCGCATCGGCAATTTTGAAAGGGAGTATGAGCGGGATATCACGGAGTTCAACGAGGAAAACTTCATTGACATGTTTACTCGTCTTAATTATATGACCCGCCTTGGCTTTAATGCCTTCAAGTGGAGCGTGACATCCTACCTCAGGTGGCTTAATCAGCAAAAAGGCTGGAATACGGAGGCGCCTCTGCGGGCCTTGCAGGGAATCACCTTTCAGCAGCTGAGCCGGGATGCGGTGTATCAGGAAAAGTACTTCGGTTCCTTTTCGGAGCTTAGGGATCAGTTTCGCCGCTCCCTGGTGGCGCAGGGATATGAAGAGCGGTCCCGAACCTGGGATACAACCCGTTTTTTGGTCGCATTGGCCTGGTTTGGCGTGAAGCGGGAGGAGGTCACGGAGATCCGCAAAAGCGACGTTTCCGATGATCGAAACGAGATCTATCTTCCCATTTCCAAACGTATTTTGGTGCTGCCCGCGGAGCTGATCGCCCGTATTCGTCTCTATCGGGACGCGGATACTGTGGAGCGCCCAGGAAATGGCGGTGTGATGACGGTTCATTATAAGGATTCACCCTATCTTTTTCGGACTTTCAAAAGCCCCAAGGTGACGGAGGTTCTGGGCCTCATCAAGAATCTGAATCGAAGTCCGGGCCCTGGCAAGCGTTTTTCCTATAATCGCATCTATTGGTCGGGTATCTTCTGCAGAGCCTATGCCTATGAGCAGACCAACGGCCGGCTGCAGGCGGGGGACCGGGCGCTGGCGGAGGAGCTCTTTGGCGAGCATTACAATCATCCCACGGCTTACCATGCCCGGTTCAATGAATATCAGAATTTTAAACGCTATTTTTACGAATAGACAAAGGGGTGAAAGCATGTATTGGTGTTTGGACTGCCGCTGCTTGTTTGAAGAGCCCCTAAGGGACGAGAAAGCGTCCCCGGGCTTTTCAACGTGCCCCTATTGCGGCGGCGATTACGTATGGGCGTCCCAGCTGGATTCACGGCAGGGCAGCGCTCGAACGGAAGCGATGGCTTATTTGGATTCTATAATTCATAAAAACAACTATCATTTGGAGGCAGAATATGGACAAGAGAATGGCGAAGTCAGGAGAAAAGGATGACTATGATGATCCGTTGGGCGTTATGGAAGATTTACGTTTCCAACAAGCGTTTCGAAGGGCAGACGGTGCCCGTAAGAAGAGGTTATGGGATCATTCGGGGACGCGCCCGCTCCCATTTGCTCGCAAGATCCGTTGAGAAGGGAAGGGGATGGAAAAATGATATTGCAGCATTCCGGCAATGAAGCCATGCAAAACTGGTTTGAGAGAGGCAAGGATCCAAGATGCGCCTGGATTTTGGAGGCGCCCATACCCTGTGAACAATGGGCGGCGTCTTTGGTGGAGACCTTGTCCCCCTTTGGCAAGCACCCCTTCGTGGATACCTGGGAGGGGGATCTGATTCTTTTAGCAGGGGTTCCTTTTCTGGAGGATGTGGAGATTTGGAGCAGACTGCTTTTGGCGCGGGCGGATTCCCTGGGATATGGCGGCGTTGTTGTGGTCTCGGAGGTAAATGGCATTGAAGACTTCGAGAAGCTTTTCGGGATGCAAAAAAAATGGCTGAATACTGCCAAGCAGATTCAGCCAGAAAGAAGGATCTTTACAAAACGGGAGCTGGATTTTGCACGGGAGTGCGATTCAATGCTGAAGGACGGGGCCCAGCTGTGCTCAACCCTTGGCTTGCTCGCACCCCTGCGTGCAAAAGGCCGCAGCTGTGAACTCATTCAAACGCTGACGGTCCATTTATTGGACGGCGAGGCGAGGGCCGCCGATACTGCCATACGGATGTATGTGCACAAAAATACGGTAAAGTATCGCCTGCGGCGGGCCGGCGAGAAGCTGGGCTTCGAGGTGGGCCAGATGCCCGGCACTCTTTTGCTGTATCGAGCGCTGGCTCTAAATCGATTGATGGAATCTAGCGAGGTTCCAGCATCTTTAGCAGCAGCGAGGCCAGCGCAGTTAGGCTGGCAATGACGCCGCATAGGATAAGCAGTATTTGCACGCTAACGGCGTCGGCCAGAGGTCCAAAGAGCACCATGCCAAGAGGCAGGGCGGAAGCGGTCACAATCTGCATGAAGCCGAATACCCGGCCCTGCATCCTCGGGGGAACCCGCTCCTGGAGGGATGCGATAATGGGAGCATTATAGCAGGGCATGGTGATGCCGATCAGGCAGTTGAAGGCAAGATACAGGCCAAAGCTGGGAGCAAGACCCAGACCCAGCATCAAAACACCGTAGGCCAAACCCGCGGCCAGCGTGGTGCGCATCCGATTCCTGAAACCGCCCCAGAGGGCTATGAGAAGACCGCCCGCCACCGCGCCGGCGCTGAACACCGTCTCGCTCACCGTAAGCCGCCACACCTCTGCACCGAAGGTTCGGCTGACCATAAGCGGCGTCAGGAAGGCGGAAGGGCTGATAAGAAAGAGCATGACCACCTGAAAGAGCAAAAGTCGCCGCACAAAGCCATCCTTCTTCAAATATTGAAATCCCTGGCGGATATCCGCGATTGAGGATTGTTCGGCGCCGGCCTTTGTGCCGGCTGGAAGATGCAGGGTGCCGGTGATTGCTATGCCCACGGCCGCCGTGGTCACGTCGATAAGAAGGGTGGCCTCAAGGTTGGCCACGGTGAGGATGAGACCGCTGAGGGCCGGTGCAATGAGGGTGGTGAGGGAGGTCAGGGTGCTCACTGCGCCGTTCACCTTCATCAGCCCATCTTTCGGCACGATCTCGGGCACCATGGCCTGGACGGCGGGGGTTTGAATTCCCGTGCCTGCTGAACGGATCAAAAGGACGGCAAACAGCAGCCAGACTTTACGGTATCCAGCCGTGAAAAGGATGGCAAGAATCAAAGTGGACACGGCGATGAGGCCGTCGGACGCCATGATCAGCTTTTTACGGTTGTAGCGGTCGACCCACACACCGGCAAACAGGGAGATGGCAATCTGGGGCAGAAAGCCGCAGAGGGTGGACAGCGTCATCATCGCGCCGGAGGAAGTGGTGAGAGTGATATGCCATACGATGGCGTACTGCACCAGTGAGGATCCAAGAAGGGAGATGGTCTGCGCCGTTAAGAAACGCCTGATCTGTGCTCTCCAATTCGAGGTCATCGCTTGCACTCCCTTTCAATATCAAATACCCTGTCCGCCCAGGATCTGTAAAAGGCCGGTTCGTGAGAGACCAGAATGACGCTGCCTGGAAAAGCCGTCAAAGCCTCCTGCAGAGCCTGCTTGGACTCCACATCCAAATGATTGGTGGGTTCGTCTAGGATGAGAAAGTTGTGGGGCCTGGCAGTGATGAGGCTGAGCTTCACCTTGGACTGCTCGCCGCCGCTCAGGGTGCCCACGGCCTGAATGCTGTGATCCCGCTTCACGCCGCAAAGAGCCAGATGCTTCCGGGCCTCCTTAATGGTAAAACCAAACTGTCCCATGACAATCTCCATGGGCGTGAGGCCGGGCTCTTCCCAAAGAAGATCCTGTGCACCGTAGCCCACCACAACACGCTCACCAAAGCGATAGCTGCCCGACAGTGCAGGAATTTCGCCCATCAGGGTTTTCAGCAGTGTGGATTTACCGATGCCGTTGAATCCTGTGATCACCAGCTTCTCACCGCATCCGACCGTGAAACCGAGTGCGGGCAGGAGGGGATAGTCATAGCCAACAACAAGGCGCTGCACCTCAAGAGTGTGAGCGGCACAAAGGGGCAGATGGGGAAAGATGAAGGTGGGCCGGGCGGCGGTGAAGCTGGGAGGCGGCATGCGCTCCATACGCTCCAGCTGTTTTCGCCGGCCTTTGGCCATCTTGCTGTTCACGCCGGCGATATTCTTTTGGATATAAGCCTCGGTTTGCTCGATCTTCCGTTGCTGCGCCGTGTATTGGCGAATGTAATCCTCCCGGAAGTGCTGCTTTTGTACCACGAAGTCCGAGAAGCGGCCATGATATTTGCGCATAGTTTCTCCTTCGATATCGCAGATGCAGGTGGTGACCCGGTCCAGAAATCCATGGTCATGGGAGACCACTACAAAGGCGTTGGGGAAGGCGGCGAGATAATCGGAGAGCCAATCCACATGTTCGCTGTCCAAGAAATTGGTCGGCTCATCCAGCAGCAGGACATCGGGGGTCTCCAGCAGAAGCTTGGCCAGAACGGCCTTGGCCCGCTGCCCGCCGCTCATCTCCCGAAGAGGCTTCTCACCGCCTAAAGCGGTAAGGCCAAGCCCCGTCATCACACGGGCAATTTTTACATCCAACTCATAGAAGTCCGCGTTTTCCAGCTGAATCTGGCTCCGGGCGGCACGATCCAAAAGCCGTTCCTCTCCGGTGGAGGCATAGGCCTCGTACAAATGATGCATCTCCCTTTCCAGGGAATAGAGAAGATCAAAAGCGCTCTTTAAATAATCGAGCAGCGTAATTTTGCCATTGATTTGGGCATGCTGATCCAAATAGCCAATGCGAACGCCGGACTGCCAGCGCACGTCGCCCACATCGGGTACGACCTCCCCGGTCAATATGCCGATCAATGTGCTTTTTCCAACACCGTTTTGGCCGACAACGCCAAGATGTTCCCCTTTATAGAGTTCCAAAGAGGCGTTCTTATAAAGTGTTTTATCGCCATACATGTGGCAAAGATCCTTTATTTCCAATAGACTCATGATGTTTCCTCATTTCTATAAAAAAACGGAAGGCATAAAGCCCTCCGCAACAATCCTCTTAAAGGACATAACAAAAGGCTGGAGCGTAGCTCGCAGCCTTATTGCACATTTTCGGAAATAGACAAACAAACGCATAACCGCTATGCTTAACGCCTGCCTATGACCGATGAAAGGAAGCTTGCGCTTCATTAGGCTCCGAACAACGTCTCATCGTTATCCATTTGCTCGGAGCGAATTCTTCTAGCCAATCTCATGATCCATTCTCCTTATTCCAAACGCACTTTAACAGAAATAAGGGGTTCTGTCAATCACCCTTACGAATGAAGTTTAGTTTTAAGGAGCCCGATAGTTCGAGTTCATCACCGTAACCGAAGTATGCGTTCTTATTGGTTTGGATTCCAATACTCCTGGTTGAAAAAATCTCATTGAGATCGTCGGAGAAGAAATTGCCGCTCCCTGAAATCAGCTCAATATCATAGGTGCCGCTGGGGAAATCCTGATCGACATGATAGGTTCCCGCAGTTAAAGTGATAGGCTTTTGCTTTTCTTCATCCACCTGACCCGTTAGCCTATCCAATTCCGCCTGCCTGTCAGTGATTTGAGTATTGATGGAGTCCAGCTCGGTTTGTTGAGTCTTAAGCTCGGCGGAAAGACCGTCTTTTTCCTTTTCCAAACCGTCGATCTCTCCCTGCAATTTGTTTGCTTTATCAATGGTTTTTTGCTTTTCCTTGACTTCCTTCCCTTTTTCATCCAGTTCTTTGTTGGCAGAATCCAACTGCTCACGTGTATTTTGATATTCCTCGTCCTGCTCAGTTTTTAATTGTACAAATTGCTGTACAATCGTTTCATCCAAAAGAGCCTGCCTACCAAAAGCATTGCCAACAAAAAAAGAACCCCACTGCAAAAATGATTGCGATAATTCCTAAATATGGAATATATACCAATTATCTACTGCTTTCATGAATGGTGCGAGATCCTCTATTAAAGACACAACAAAAGGCTGGAGCGCAGCTCGCAGCCTTTATTGTACATTGCCGCCATGCATCATGGCCTATACGGATGATAGAAAACTTAGTCCGGTTAAGTCCCGAACAACGTCCCCAAAAGACGACGTTCGCTTAAGTCTGATTGTTGGGGGCCATAACGTTTTGCAGTGTTCTGTAGAATTCATCAATTTCAATGGGCTTTGCCACATGGGCATTCATGCCGGCCTCCAAAGCCGCCGCCACATCCTCCAAAAAGGCATTCGCCGTCATAGCGATAATGGGGATGGTGGAGGCGTTGGGACAGGCGAAACTGCGGATGGCCTTGGTCGCCTGATAGCCGTCCATCTCCGGCATTTAAATATCCATCAGGATGGCGTCACAGGTTCTGCCCTTGGGTCCAACAAACCAGTTCACCGCCTCTTTGCCATTGCATGCACTGCTGACTTTGGCTCCCACCATTTTCAGAATCTCAACAGCAATCTCCAGGTTCAGATCATTATCTTCCGCAACGAGGATGTGCTTGCCCGCAAGGATGACCGATTCTTCCAAATTTTTAGGCTTGGGAAGGGGACCTCCCATTTCGGTGGCAGTGAGCAGGGTGTTGTAGAGCGTGGATGCAAACAGCGGTTTGGAGAGGAAAAGGTTGGCACCCGCCGCCTTGGCTGCCCTCTCAATCCCGCTAAAATCGTAGGCTGTGATGATAATAATTAGGGGATCCTGACCGATGATGCTTCGGATTTGGCGAGTGGTCTCAATACCGTCCATACCGGGCATCTGCCAGTCAATAAGACAGATATCATAGCTCTCGCCCATAGCGTAGGCACAGCGGAGCGCGTCCACGGCCTCATGGCCGCTGAGCACCCATTTTGCTTTTACACCAAACTTTTCAAGAAGCAGCGCGGCATAGGCGCATTCATCCGGATCATCGTCGCTCACCAGCACACGGAGCGTTCCCATGGCCGGATACTGCGAGGGCTTGTGGCACTTCGACAGCTCAAAAGGCAGTTCCACCATGAAAGTCGTGCCCTCGCCTGGACAGCTTGTTATGGAGATGGCGCCGTCCAGGAGGGTGACGAGATTTTTCGTGATGGGCATCCCAAGTCCGGTTCCGCCAGCACCATTTTCCTGCTCAAAAGCTTGAAACAAGCCGTGTTCCACAAATTCTTTGCTCATTCCTCGGCCGGTATCACTGACCGTGAAGCGCAGTCTCACGCTTCTGCCTTGCTGGACAAGCCGCCTGACCTCCAAGCGGACATGCCCATGTTCGGGGGTAAACTTAACCGCATTGGACAGGAGATTGATCAGGACTTGGTTAATTCGCGTGGCGTCGCCTATCAGCTCTTCCTCCGCCATGTCCTGAACGGATACCTTGAAATCCACACCCTGAGCGGCAGCTTGTGGGTAGATGATCGTGGTGACGGAGTCCAGAATCTGTTTTAGAAAGAAAGGATTTCGGTTTACCGTCAGTTTGCCATCTTCAATCTTGGACATATCCAAAATGTCATTGATCAAAGAAAAGCAGATGCTTGGATGAAAAACTGGTTTTTCCTAAACAGTCCTCGATACGGTCGCGGTCGTCCAGATGGGCGGCGGCGATGGTGGTCATGCCAATGATGGCGTTCATGGGGGTGCGGATCTCATGGGACATTCGGGACAAAAAGTCCCGTTTGGCGGCATTGGCTTTTCGTGCACCAGCCAGGGCATCCTGCAGCTGCTGTTTTTGTTCCTCCAGCTTTGCCTGCATTTCCCGAAGCTCGGTGAGATCAGTTACATCAATGTAGGTCAGAAGATATACCGGAGCACCGTCGATCCAATCCACACAATCGCCGTTGGCCTGCATAAAAATGGTCCGGCCCTCACGGTTTTGCAGCTGGGCCAAAAAGCGGACGTGTTCACCTTGTTTGACATGTTCCAACTGGGGAATGATCTGTTCCCGGTTGGCTTCCACATTCTCGCGGAAAAGAGGATCATTGGTATTGCGATTTATGGTTCCAAAAAATTCAGCAAACTGTTGATTGGCCTCCAAAAGCTTGATATGCAGATAATCCTTGATCAAATATTTGGCCACAAAGCCGGGGATATTGTTGTAGGTAATGGATTGCGCCTGCTGCATCTTCACGGTGTTATCGACGTTAACCAGCACCGAATAGGCGATGGGATAACCCTCGTATATATTCTTGGTGATAACCCCATGCAGCTGAACCCAGACATGTCCGCCTCCCTTGACGGGCATCCGGGTCAAAAGGCTGTATTTGGTCTTGCCCGTCTCAATCGTGTCCATAACCACATCCTGGATTTTTTTCAGTTCATCCTCATAGTGGTGATACGGATAGTAAAGATCGGGACGATTATGGAAAAGAGCTTCGTATTCCCTCTTTAGGATAGCGGATCAGCTGATAATAAAAAGGATTGCTCCACACCGCGGTAAAATGTTCATCCAATATGTGCTTGCTGACGCTCACCTGCATGGTGTTCATCAATAATTCGTAGTCCTCGGCCACATCCCCGCCAATCAGTTCTTCTACCGGATTTTTATCCATAGCTCGGTGACGGGCGAATGGTGATATTGACACGGTCATAAAAGCACACACACCTCACATTGTGAGGTGTGTACCGCTGCAAGGGACAGTAAAACCGATATTTTAAATAAAAAGTCGGAGCAAGCTATGTATTGCTTGCTCCGACGTGGTGCGCCTGGTAGGATTCGAACCTACGGCCTTTCGAGTCGGAGTCGAACACTCTATCCCCTGAGCTACAGACGCATGAATACGAAAGTTATTATAGCACAGTGAGCCTATTTTTCAAAGTGTTTTTTCAAAGGCAAATAGAGAATTTCTGAAAGGAGTTTGACGGAAAGGGGCGAATCTAATATAGGAATCCGTAAACTGCGGAACTAAGGAGGACGTGAGACCTTGAAACTGTTGGTGGCCTATTACTCCCATACGGGGGATTCCAGAGTGATTGCCCGGCAGCTTGAGCTGCATTATAACGGCGATCTGTACTGCATTCATGAGACGCAGAAACGCTCGAGAATGGGTGTTCGTTTCAAGGGCGCATCCCAGGCGAACCGGGAAGAGAAAAGCCAGATTGAACCGGTGAGCGTGGATCCTCAGCAGTATGACGTGATTTTTTTGGTGGCTCCCATTTGGGGCACCATGCCGGCGCCGGCACTGCATGCCTTTATTGATGAAGCCAATCTCAAGGGAAGCAAGGTCTATGGCTTCTTCCTGTGC
This sequence comes from Gehongia tenuis, assembly GCF_014384795.1. NCBI lineage: Bacteria > Bacillati > Bacillota > Clostridia > Christensenellales > Christensenellaceae > Gehongia > Gehongia tenuis. The sequence continues at coordinate 189,575 of NZ_JACRSR010000003.1, forward strand.
CGCAGCGGTCTGGGATCGGCGGAAGAGGTGTTTCACCAATGGCTGGAGGACGCGGGAGCCGAGCTTCAGGATGTCTATACCATAGCAACCAGCGAAAAAAATGCGAAATCCTTCCTGGAAGGTTCTCAGCAGATCGATGATATTTTGGTCGATCTTTCACCCAAGCTTTATCCGGACGATGCGGAAGAATTTTTTGTGATCAAACGCCCCAATAAATAAGACGTAAGCTTATCCTCCCAAGCATAGAATACTAAAAAGCCTGGGAGGATGAACCATGTTTTGGGAGCTCAAAGATTACGAAGGATGGAAAAGATGGCTTTTAACGGCCTTTTGGGTATTGGGCCTCGTGAGCCTAATCCTCATTGGAATCTGGTTTTTCCGGCTGGAAGGTGAATTTGCACCGGGGACCGAGGTGGATGGGGTTCCGATTGGCGGCTGGTCCAGGGAGGAAGCCCTGACGAAACTGCATCAAAGAAGCGATCCCCATCTCAAACAGACGGAAGTCCTTCTGTCCTGGCAGGACCGGGCGGAGACGCTGGGAGCGGCCGAGCTGGGTGTGCGGTACAATTTGGAGGAGATTTTGGGTGACGCCTGGAATAGGGGCCGAAAGGGCACTGTGCTGGAGCGGCTTTACCAGCTCGAGGAGGCTGGGAGTGGCAGAGCTATCTACACCACAAGCCTGATTTGGGACCGAGCGGGCCTTGAAGAAGCTTTAAGAAGCGCTATTGGGAGCTGGGAGAAGGCGGCAAAGGATGCGGAGGCATTCTTTGACCCCGATGCGGACCAGCCTTTTACCTATGCAAGGGAGGAGACGGGGGTTTCCATCGATTGGTCCAAGCTGCTCGGCAGAGTGGAGCAGGGTCTGCAGGGGCGAATCACGGGCACGATCCAGGTGGAGGTTCCGGTAAGCGTCCTGCAGCCGGATGGCACGCTGAGGCAGCTTCAGGAGGATACCAAGAAACTGTCCGCCATGCTCACACCCCTTGGGGGAAGCAGTGACAATCGCGTGCACAATATCAAGCAGTCCTTGGCAAAGTTTCATGGGATGATAGTACGGCCGGGGGAAACGGTCTCCTTTAATGAGACGACCGGGGAACGAAGCGCAGAGAACGGTTATCTGGATGCGCCCATTATCATCAATAAATCTCTGGTGGACGGCCCGGGCGGCGGCGTATGCCAAAGCTCCTCCACCTTGTACAACGCTTGGCTGAAGGCGGGACTTCAGGTAAAGGAGAGGGTGCATCACGCGTTTCCGTTGTCCTACGTGGCGGAGGGCTTTGATGCCACCGTAAATTATCCCAATCTGGATCTCAAATTTACCAACGACAGCGAGGTCACCGTATACATCAAGGCCTATGTCAGCGGCGGCAACGCCTGTGTTGAGCTCTATGGGCGGCCGGAGAGCGAAGTGCGTTTGGAGCAGAAAGTCCTTGAGCGCAAGGATCCACCGGCTGCCAAGATACTGAAAGACACCGAGGGCACCTACGTGAAATACACCGATGAAACCTATACGGTGACTCAGGCCCGTCAAGGCATGACGGTGGAGGCTTGGCGAATCTACATGGAAAATGGAAGGGAAACCCATCGTGAACTGCTGCACACGGATATTTACGAACCGGTTCAGGGCATGAAATATGTGGGCGTTCAGTCGCGGTAGGTCAAAGATACAAAGGAGTGGAGCTTTTGAACACCAAAGAAAGTATGATTTTTGCCGGCAGTTCCGGCAAGGGCTTTGCCCAGCGGGTATGTGATTACATCGGGGTGCCCTTGGGCAAATCTCAGGTCATCAAGTTCTCCGAGGGCAACACCATGGTGCGCATTCTGGAGCCCATAAGAAACAAGGAAGTATTTTTCTTCCAGCCCATCGGGATGAATCCCAACGATGAGTTCGTGGAGATTCTGTTTTTTATGGATGCTTTCAAGCGGGCAAGCGCTCAGTCGGTGACGGCAATCATTCCCTATTTTTCCTACGCCAAAGGCGACAAGAAGGATGAGCCGCGGGTGTCCATCCGAGCGCGGGTGTGCGCCGAGTGCCTGGAACTGGCTGGTGCGGACCGCGTGGTGACCATGGACCTGCACAGCGCCCAGGTTCAGGGTTTCTTCAAAAAACCGGTTGATCACCTCTATGCCATGCCCATTCTAACGGAATACGTGCGCAGTCTGGCCATTGACAATGCCGTGATCGTCTCTCCGGATTCCGGCTATGCCAAGCAGGCCCGCAAGTTTGCCAGTCATTTGGGCCTTCCTGTGGCCATTGGCGACAAAACGCGCTATGGTCATGACGAAAAGGCGGAAGTGTTGGATGTGGTGGGGGAAGTGAAGGATAAGAACTGCGTTATCGTGGACGACTTCACCATCTCCGGCGGCACGCTGGTGAGTCTTGCCGTCGAACTCAAAAGGCGGGGCGCGGAACGGATCATCGCCTGCCTGTCCCATAACATCATTTCTGAGGAGGGCGTCAAAAAGCTGGAAGCTAGTCCCATCGATACGATTATCAGCACCGATACCGTGGAGAATCCCCACATCGCGGGACATAAAAAGTTCAAAACGATCACGGTGGCCCCGCTGTTCGCGGAAGCGGTTATGCGTACCCACGACCGGGAATCCTTGAGCCCACTGTTTGAGCAGGCCTCGGAACGTATCCTGAAGAGCGTTTTCGAGTACGACAAGGAGTAACCCGGCTGTAAGAGGCAGAGGGAGAGGACGCTGGGCGGCCATAGGCCGCCTGAGCGTCCGAAAAAGATGAAAAAAAGAGGCCAGCTTAGCTGGCCTCTTTGATTTGGTCGTCCTCTGAAAAAAGGTGCCGGTTCTCTCCGGATTTGAGCCCGAAGAATCCCGCCGCTAAACCGGCCACCAGAAGAAGGATGAGCGGAATCGTCCAGCTGGCGGTGGCATCGTAGATGGCGCCGATCAGCATGGGGGAGAAGGCGGCGATGCCGTATCCAATGGACTGGGACATGCCGGAAAGCTCCGCGGCCTGCCGGGGGTTGGCGGCGCGAAGGCCGATGATGGTCATGGCCAGAGCCATGGTTGCGCCGGCGGCAAGCCCGGAGAACACGGTGCTGGCATAGAGCATGATATCGCCCTGTCCAAACAGGAAACCCAAAAGCCCCACCACATGGCAGGCATAGGATACGATAACCAGCCCCTTCTGGTTCTTGGCACGGCCGGCCAAAATGGGAATGATGAAGGAGGAGGGCAGACTGATATACTGGAAGATAAGTCCGATATAACCGCCTGCCTCTGCACTCATACCCCGGCTCTGTGCGATGGTGGGCAGCCAGGCCACATAGGCGTAAAAGAGGAAGGACTGGAGGCCCAGCATGAGCGCAATGCTCCAGGAAAGCGGCGATTTGTAAACCGATTTATCCTTGCCCGAGGGATGCCCCGCAGGTCCCGCGGACTGACTATTCTTTTTGGTGATCTGGGGAAGCCAAATCACGATGGCTAAAATCGCGAAAATTGCCCAAAAGCAAAGGGAATGGCGCCAGCTGCCCAGGGCCTCTGCCAAAGGTACGCTGAAACCCGATCCAATGCCGGAGAACACCGCCATGGCTGTGGTATAGATGGCGGTAAGAAGGCCGATCTTGGTGGGGAACTTCCATTTGATCATGCCGGGAATGAGCACGTTGCCCACGGCGATGCCGCAGCCCATGATGGCCGTACCGGCGAACAGGCCGACAGCACCTGTGTAGGAGCGAAGAATCTCACCGCCCAGAATAAGAAGCATGCCATAGAACATGGTGCGTTCCATTCCAAGACGCTTGCTCATCCGTCCCACAAAAAAGGAGACGACAGCAAAGGCGACCAGGGGAATGGTGGTGATAAAACCGCTCACTGCGCTGGAGAGATTGAGATCGGCGCCGATATAGCTGACCAGCGAGCCCACCGCAGTGATGGGTGTACGTAGGTTTGCGGAAAACAAAATGAGACCGAGGAGAAGCAGCCAATTTTTTTTGTTTTTCACGAGGTCACTTCCTTTACATATGCTTGTCCCAAAAAAGAGATGAAGAAAAGGCTTCGCAGGGAAGCCTTGACTTGGCTAAGCGGTGACGGCCGAATGGGATATGGCAATGGCCAGCTTTTCAATGTCGCCGGCGCCCAAAATCAGCACCATATCGCCTGGCGTGCAGTGATCCGCCAGATGGCAGGAAATGGTGTCAAAACTGTTCAGGAAAATGGCTGACTGTTTTTCATTGAGTCTTTGTGCCAGCCGTGCGTCGTTGTTTTGACCATCATTCGGCTCCCGCGCCGCATAAATGGGCGCCACGATAACCTCATCGGCGTCGCTGAAGGCGTCAACGAACAGTTCAAAGAGTTTCGCCGTGCGGGTGTAGGTGTGGGGCTGAAATACGCACCAAAGACGTTTGGGATGAAGCGCCCGGGCGGTAGCCAGCGTCGCTTTTACTTCGGTGGGATGATGGGCGTAATCGTGATAGACGGATACGCCGGGCATCAGTTCGCCCTCCAGCTCAAAACGGCGGTGGGTGCCGGTGTAGGCCTCGAGACCCCGCTGAATATCCTCGATGCCAAGCCCCATCTTGAGGGCAACGGCCGAAGCGGCCAGGGCATTGAGTACGTTGTGGCGGCCGGGCACGGCCAGGGCGATTCTGCCAAGGCATGTGCCTTCAACAAAAAGATCAAAGGAAAAATGACCGCGGTTATCGCAATCGAGGTTTTTGGCCTGCACATCATCGCCGCCTTCCACCCCAAAGGTTTCCTGGGCCGACGGCGCGCTTTTGAGCACCTCCAGGGTGTTGGCGTCATCGGCCAGGCCAATGGCAAGGCCGTCCTCGGGCAGAAGAGCCAGATAGCGCTCAAAGGAGCGCTTGATGTGGTCCATATTTTTGAAGTGGTCCAAATGATCGAGATCCACATTGAGCACCACGGCAATGGTGGGATGGAACTGCAGAAAGCTGTCCACATATTCGCAGGCCTCAAAGATGAAGATTTCACCGTTGCCAGCCTTGGTGTTTCCTCCGATGAGATCGAGCTCCCCGCCGATATGGATGGTGGGGTGGAGGTTTGCAAGCTCCAGGATGCAGGCCGTCATGGAGGTGGCCGTGGTCTTGCCGTGAGTTCCCGCAATGCCGATGCGAACGGGGTACTGCTTCATAATCTCGCCCAGCAGAGCGGCGCGTTCCATCTCGGGAATACCCAGCTCCCCGGCCCTTTTTCGTTCCGGATTGTCGGGCTTGACCGCTGCCGTGTACACCAAAAGATCGGCATCGTTGACCAGCTGGGGCTCGTGGCCTTGCTGAATCACGGCGCCAAGATCCTCCAGCCTTTCCGTGAGATTGGTGCGGTTGATATCCGAGCCGGTCACTTTATAGCCGCGGTGCAGCAGAATCTCCGCCAAACCGCTCATGCTGATGCCGCCAATACCCACAAAATGAACTCGGCGGCCCTTGTAATCCTCAAGATTGATCATCAAGAAACCTTCCTTCCCATTGTCTCAATATGTTATTATACGCGCAGACAGGAAAATTTACAATTTTTTTTGTAGACATTGGCTTTTTAGGAAAGATGAATTATAATAGAAAAAAGGAAAAGAACATTCGGAAAAGGAGTTGCCATGGAAAGGGTCAAACGTAACGAGCGGATCGGTGTGATCATGCAGACGCTGTCCAGAAAACCCAGCCAGGTTGTCCCCTTGTCCTATTTTTGTGAACTTTTTGGGGTCGCCAAATCCTCGGTGAGTGAGGATATCGATCTTGCCCAGGCCACCTTCGAGCGCTACGGCCTTGGGGAGATATCCACGGTGGCCGGAGCGGCGGGAGGCGTATTCTACCGCCCCAAGCCCAAAAAGGAAGCGGTGGAGGATTACCTTGCCGGACTATGCCGAAGGATCAATGAGCCCTCCCGCATTCTTCCCGGCGGTCTGCTCTATATGATGGATTTTTTGTTCAACCCTGTGGATACCCAGACCATGGGCGAGATCATTGCCGCCGGATACGCCCATGTGGAGCCGGGCGCCGTGGTGACCATGGAGACCAAGGGCATTCCGGTTGCCATGATGACGGCAAGGTTCCTCAATGTCCCCCTTATCATCTGCCGCCGTGACAACAAGATCACGGAAGGCGCCGTTTTGACCATCAACTATGTGTCCGGCTCCAGTGACCGGACCATCCGTACGATGTCGCTGGCAAAACGCCTGGTGAGCGGTGTGGACAAAGCCCTTATCGTGGACGACTTTATGCGGGGCGGCGGCACGGCCAAGGGTATGCATGAGCTGATGGCGGAATGCGGCATTGAAGTGGTGGGCACAGCGGTCATCATTGAAACGGAGGAGCCGGCTCAAAAGCTGGTTACCGGCTGCCGGGCACTGCTCAAGCTTAAAAGCGTGGACGAGGAGCACAGCGCTGTACATATCATACCAGCTTGGAACATTTAGAAATAGGCCGCGGATTTTCCGCGGCTTCATTTATACCATTGACTCTTTTTGAACGCTTTTTAGAGGTGAAAGGGATTAAATTTTGCAGAAAAATGTCAAGAAAAAATTTTCTTACCAGCAGGAATTGAATTCCCAAATGAAGAATAGAATCGTAAACGTTTAAGGGAGGGTTGATCATGATCATTACAGATATCCGCGTAACTCCAGTCAAAAGCGATGGAAAATTGCGGGCATTTGTTGCCGTGACCCTGGACGATGAAATTGCCGTCCATGGGATACGGATCGTGGAGGGCCAAAATGGTCTGATTATCGTTATGCCCTGCCGCAAAACACCGGATGGGGAGTATAAAGATATCGTCCATCCCATTAACACGGCAGCCCGGACAAAACTGCAGGACAGAATTTTAAGCGTTTACCATGAAATGGTGGACCCAGTCAATCCGGATTAGACGGTTAACGTTTTCTGAGGAAAAGAGGAAACGATGCCTGGACGGCCTTCGGGCCGTCTTTTTTTGTGCCGGCTCCAGGGCTGCTTGACAGGCCGGGTGGCATCGCCTACAATTTGAGTGTATGACTTAATTTATGCGCTTTTGTCCGGTCTAGGCATCAACATCGAATGGAGAGGATAGATTCATGGATACCAGCGTTGTGATTTTGGCAGCGGGCGAAGGCACCCGCATGAAGAGCGCCCTGCACAAGGTGCTGCATCCCCTGGTGGGTAGGCCCATGATTCAGTGGGTGATGGAGGCGACCCGGGGGGTCAGCGATAAGCCCGTTGTGGTGGTGGGACACAAGAAGGAATCGGTGATGGATGCGGCAAAGGGCGCGCTGTTTGCACTCCAGGAGCCTCTTCTGGGAACGGGACACGCCATGATGGCCGCCATGCCGAAACTGGCCGATAAAAAAGGCTATGTACTGGCCGCCGCTGGGGATATGCCTCTCATTCGAGCCGAAACCTATGAAAAAATGGTGGACCTTGCCAAGGCGAAGAACGCATCCTGTGTGGTGATGACCACTCTTTTGGAGAACCCTGCCGGCTACGGAAGAATCGTGCGGGATGGCGAGGGCCGGATTACCCGGATCGTCGAAGACCGCGATGCCAATGAAGTCCAAAAGCAAATCTGTGAGATCAACAGTGCGGTTTACTGTTTTCATATTGAAAGCCTATTGGAGAAACTTCCTAAACTTACGAATGACAATGCACAAAATCAATATTATCTCACCGACGTGATTCAGATGATGGCTGAAGGCGGTGAACGGGTGGAGGCCCTGGTGGTGGACAGTGATGAATGCCAGGGAATCAATGACCGCGTCCAATTGGCCGCGGCTGAGGCCGTTCTGCGCCGCCGCATCAACGAAAGACTCATGCGTGAAGGCGTGACCATAATGAATCCTGAGAACACCTACATCGGGCCGGAAGTCGTTGTCGGCCGGGATACGGTGATCTATCCCGGCAATCATCTCGAGGGCAGAACCCGCATAGGGGCGAATTGCATTCTTTACCCCGGAAGCCGTATTCTTAGTAGCGAGGTGGGCGATGGCTGCACCGTGCAAAGTGCCGTAATGGAGGGCGCATCGGTGGCTGAAAATACTACGGTGGGTCCCTTCGCTTATCTTAGGCCCAACAGCTTCGTGGGCAAGGGATGCCGGATCGGGGATTTTGTTGAGCTTAAAAACGCCAGGATTGGAGACGGCTCCAAAGTATCCCATCTCACTTACATCGGTGACGGTGTGGTGGGAGAGCGGGTAAACGTGGGCTGCGGCGTGGTGTTCTCCAATTATGACGGCAAGAAAAAATACGTCTCCACCGTGGGCGACGACGTTTTTATCGGCTGCAATGTCAATTTGGTGGCTCCCGTGCAGGTGGGCGACGGCGCCTACATCGCTGCCGGTTCCACCGTGACCACCGATGCTCCGGGCGGAGCCCTTTACATCGCCAGATCCCGGCCTACCATCAAAGAGGGCTGGGTGGATAAATACAAACAGAAGGACCAGAAGGAGGAAGTATGAGAGAGCACATTGGAAACATCAAGATTTTCAGCGGCAACTCCAATCCCGCACTGGCTCGGCAGGTAGCGGACATTCTGGGCGTACCCATGGGACACAGCGTGGTGACCTGTTTTAGTGATGGGGAGATCAGCGTAAACATTCGGGAGACGGTTCGCGGCTGCGACGTGTTCGTGGTGCAGTCCACCAATACGCCGGTGAACGATCACCTGATGGAACTGCTCATCATGATCGATGCGATGAAGCGGGCTTCCGCGGGCCGCATCACGGCGGTTATTCCTTATTACGGCTATGCCAGGCAGGACCGCAAAGCGGCGCCCCGAGATCCCATCACGGCGAAACTGGTGGCCGATCTGCTGCAGGCCGCCGGCGCCGACCGTGTGCTGACAGTGGATTTGCACGCTGCCCAGATCCAGGGATTCTTCAACATTCCGGTGGACCATTTGCGGGGCGTTCCCGTATTGGCCGCCCATTATAAGGAGCGGAACTTTGCTGGTGACGATCTTGTGGTCGTCTCTCCGGATCTTGGCAGCGTGACCAGGGCCAGGGATTTTGCGGGCCGTCTCAATGCGGCGCCCCTTGCTATCATCGATAAGCGCCGGCCCCGTGCCAATCAGGCGGAGGTTATGAACATCATCGGAGAGATTAAGGGCAAGCGTTGCATCCTTCTCGACGACATGATCGATACCGCGGGCACCATCGTCAAGGGCGCCGAGGCGCTGAAGAAAAATGGTGCCACCGAGGTTTACGCCTGCTGCACCCATCCGGTGCTGTCCGGCCCCGCCATCGAACGCATTGAGAACAGCTGCATCAAGGAACTGGTGGTTACCGACACCATCGTTCTTCCGCCGGAGAAAAAGCTCGACAAGATCAAGGTCCTTTCCATCGCGCCCGTACTGGCCACGGCCATCCAGCGCATCTATAAGGATCTGCCGGTGAGCACGTTGTACGCGTAAGGGATATTTATGAAAGCACTTTGGTTTGATTTGGATGGAACGCTGCTGCCAGTGGACCTGGACTTCTTCATGGAGCACTACCTGCATGACATCAGCGCCTATGCCAAGGATCTGGTGGATCCAAAGGCCGCTCCTGAGATGATCATGAGGTCCACCTATGCCATGATTGGCAATATGGACCCTGCCGTAACCAATGAGGCGGCTTTTGCTGCGGATTTTGAGAAGCGCAGCGGCTGTGCCTGGACCCGGCTGAAACCGCTTTTTGATGTCTATTATCGGGACGAGTTCCCCAAACTGGGCACGCGGATCGAGATGGACGGCTGGGCAGAGAGAATTGTGGCGGCGGCCAAGGCCAAGGGATACAAGCTGGTGGTGGCGACCAATCCCCTGTTTCCGCGGGATGCCATCGAGGCGCGGCTCCACTGGGTGGGACTTGATCCCGCCGACTTCCTTCTGGTGACGACCTATGAGGTCATGCACTTTTGTAAGCCCCATTTGGCCTACTATGAGGAGATTGCCAGCATGACGGGGCTTTGCCCGGCTGATTGCATGATGATTGGCAACGACAATCGTGAGGACATGGTGGCCTCCAAGCTGGGCATGAAGACCTACTTTGTGACCAATAACGCGATCACCCATGGCGAGCCCATCCGGGCGGACCATGAAGGCAGCCGCGAAGAGCTGGTCGCTTTTATTGAAGCACTGCCGATGGCGGATTGATTCGCCCGGCTGTGGGAATATTGGATAACAGTATGCCGGGGGGCGAGAGCCTCCCGGCCATAACTGGTTTGGAGGAGACATGAAAATCATCGTTGGTCTGGGCAACCCTGGGGAGAAATATGCGAGAACCCGTCACAATGTGGGTTTTGATGTGGTGGAAATTTTAAGCGAGCGAAACCGCATCCCTCTTGGCCGCGTCCGCCTGAAGTGCCTTTTGGGCGAGGGGAGGCTGGGCGCGGAACGGGTGGTGCTGGCCCAGCCCCAGACCTTTATGAACCTCTCCGGTGAAGCGGTGGTGCAGCTGGTGAACTGGTACAAGATGGAGCCGCAGGATGTGCTTGTCATCTATGACGATGTGGATCTGCCCCTCGGCCATGTGCGCATTCGAAAAAACGGCAGTGCAGGCACCCACAACGGTATGAAGTCTGTGATCGGATTGTGGGGGGAGGATGGGTTCCCCAGAATTCGCGTGGGCGTGGGGGGGAAGCCCCAGGGCTGGGATTTGGCAGATTATGTCTTGTCCCACTATCCCAAGGAGGAACAGGAAACCATCTCCGAGGCGTATACAAACGCGGCCAGGGCTGCGGAAGTGTTCGTGACCCGGGGCATCGAGGATGCCATGCGGGAATACAATACCAGAAAGCCCCCGAAGCCCCAAAAGGAGGCTTTGGATAAGCCAATGAATGGAGAGGTGAACGGGTGAGGGACTGGCTGCTTAAACCGGTGATGGCGGTGCCGGAAACGGCGGAACTGAAGGATGCCAGGGGAGAGATATGGATCAGCGGAATGGCCGATGGGCAAAAGGTCCAGCTGACGGCGGGACTTTGCGCTTTTCCGGCTCTTTTTGTGACGGCTGACGATGGCAGGGCCCGCCACCTGGCGGAGGATTTCCGGTTCTATTTGGGGGAGGATGCGGCCTTTTATTTTGACTCCCGGGAGATCACCGGCTTTCAGGTGGAGGCTGCCAGTCGCAGCCGCACTCTGTCCCGCCTCGAGGTGCTCAGCCGTCTTGTGGATGGCTCGGCCAAGGTGATCGTGGCGCCGCTTGAAGCGGTCATGCTGGCGCTCACTCCGCAGGAAATTTTTGCGGGGAGCTGCAAAACCCTAAAACCCGGCGATGAGCTGGATCCTTACGGCCTTATCGGTCAGTTGATGGCCATGGGCTATGAACGGGTGGATATGGTGGAGGGTCCAGGCCAGGTGGCCATGCGGGGCGGTATAATGGATGTCTACTCCATCCGCTGTGACAATCCCGTCCGGATGGAATTCTTCGGGGATGAGATCGATTCCATTCGAAGTTTCAATGCGGAGACCCAGCGCTCCATCGAGAGTGTGAAGGAAGCCGTCCTTTGGCCTGCCGGTGAAGTCGTGGTGACGGAGGAAAGCCGGACGCTTGCCATCAAGGGTCTCAGGGATGAACAAAAGAAGCTGCGCCGCCGCTATGCGGATCCAAAGATCGTGGAGCGTATGGAGGAACGGCTTTCCATCGGCATTGCCGATCTTGAAAGAACCGGGCGTTTCGAGGGAATGGACAACTTCTTGCCATATTTCTACCCCAGAAGCGCCACATTGCTGGATTATATTCAAAACGGTCGGGTCTATCTGGATGAGCCCTCCCGCATCCGGCAGCGGGCGTCGGATCTCAACGCCACTCTGGCGGAGACCTTCAAGTACGATTTGGAATCGGGCCGTTACCTGCCGGATCAAATCCACTGCCGGGTTCCCTTTGAGACGCTTTTGGCCCAGCTCATGCAAAATGGTTATGTGGCCTATGCCCAGATCCTTTCCCGGGTGGAGGGATTTCAGCCCTCTGAGCTCTGCAAGGTGGAGGGGCGTTCGCCGCTGTCCTTCCTCGGGCATATGGATCAACTGGGCGATGAAATCGCTGCAAAGGTGAAGGATGGATGGCGGGTGGTGCTGGCCGCGGGCAGCAGTGACCGAGCCCGAGGCCTTGTACAGGAACTTCAGCGGCGGGATATCTCCGCCCATCTCGTTAAGGCAAAGGAAAAACTCCTTTCCGGCGACGTGGTGGTGGATCCCGGCAGCCTTTCTGCGGGCTACGTATGGCCGGAGGGGAAGCTGGCGGTGCTTTCCGAGCTGGATATCTATGGCAACAAGAAGGCCAGCCGCCGGCGCACGGTGAAGAAGGGCAGCCCCGCGGGTGCAAAGATCACAGCCTACACCGATCTCGAGGTCGGGGAGGCAGTGGTGCATGAGGCCCATGGCATCGGCGTCTATGAAGGCATCCAGCGCATCCTCTCCGACGGCAAATACAAGGACTGCCTGGTCATTCGCTATCAGGGCGGCAAGCTTAATGTGCCCACCGAACAGATGGACCGGGTACAAAAGTACATCGGGTCCGAGGAGGGGCTTCCCCGGCTCAACAAGCTTGGGGGCGCTGACTGGAGCCGCACCAAGAAAAAGGTGGAAGCTTCCATTGAGGAGATGACCGAGCAGCTGGTCGCCCTTTACGCCACCCGGCAGGCTGGTTATGGGCACGCCTATGCTCCGGATACGCCCTGGCAGCGTCAGTTCGAGGAGAACTTTCCCTATCAGGAGACACCGGACCAGATCACCTGTCTTGCGGAGATCAAGGCGGACATGGAACAGGGAAAAGTGATGGACCGGCTTCTGTGCGGGGACGTGGGTTACGGCAAGACGGAGGTGGCCCTGCGGGCGGCCATGAAGGCGGTGATGGACGGCAAGCAGGTGGCGTTCCTGGCGCCCACCACCATTTTGGCGCACCAGCACTACAACACCATGTGCCAGCGTTTTGCAAACTTTGCCGTCAAGGTGGCGGAGCTGTCCCGGTTTTTAACCGCTGCGGAACAGAGGAAGACGCTGAAACGGCTTGCGGAAGGCAATGTGGACATCATCGTGGGGACTCACCGGCTTCTGGGAAAGGACGTAAAGTTCAAGGATCTTGGACTGTTGATTGTGGACGAGGAGCAGAGATTTGGCGTTGCCCACAAGGAGCGGATTAAAATGCTGCGTAAAAACGTGGATGTTTTGACGCTTACGGCCACCCCCATTCCCCGGACCCTTCATATGTCCATGGTGGGCATTCGGGATATCTCTGTACTGGAGACGCCTCCGGAAGAACGTTATCCCGTGCAGACTTATGTTATGGAATACGATGCTGGCGTGGTGCGGGAGGCCATCATGCGGGAGATCGGGCGGGGTGGTCAGGTATATTTTATATACAACCGTGTGGAGTCCATGCCAACGATGTTTAAGCGCTTACAGGAACTCGTTCCTGAAGCCCGCATCCTCATGGCCCATGGCCAGATGCCGGAAAAAGCACTGGAGAAGGTGACCATGGATTTCATGGAGCATGAGGGGGATATCCTGTTATGCACCACCATCATCGAAACGGGTATGGACATCCCCAATGTCAACACCCTCATCGTTTCTGACGCGGACCGCTTTGGTCTTTCCCAGCTCTATCAGCTTCGGGGCCGCGTGGGACGGTCCAACCGCCAAGCCTATGCCTATCTAACCTACCGTCGGGACAAGGTTTTAAGCGAGGTGGCACAAAAGCGGCTGGTGGCGATTCGAGAATTCACCGAGTTTGGCAGTGGCTTTCGGGTGGCCCTTCGGGATCTTCAAATCCGTGGCGCAGGCAACCTTCTGGGTACCCAGCAGCATGGCCACATGTCGGCGGTGGGTTATGATATGTACTGCCGCATGATGGAAAAAGCCATGCGCAGGGTGAAGGGTGAGGAGGTGAAGGAGGAAGCGGATACGCTGATGGACGTGCGACTGGACGCCTATCTGCCCGATGAATTTATTCCTGATGGAAGTCAGAAGATTGAGATTTATAAGCGGATTGCCGCCATCGAAAGCGAGGCGGACAAGGGGGATGTGTTGGAGGAAATCATCGACCGCTTTGGAGATGTGCCTCAGCCGGTGATGAATCTGATCACCATCGCTTATCTCAAATCGCTCAGCCAGAAACTTGGCATCGCATCCTTCGTGCAGCGGGAGGATGAGGTAACCCTGCGGTTCCTTCCGGAGGCCGCTGCCGATCCGGCGAAACTCTTCACTGCGCTGACGGCTTTTCCCGAAGCCAGGCTCATCAACGGGGAGAAGGTCAAGATCCATTTCGTGATGAAGGATTCCGATAAGCTCCTCGACACAGTACAGCGTTTTCTGGAGGCGGCCCAATGATTTAGGCCATTGCAATTCGCGATGGTATTTTGTATAATATAGAGGTTAATGACATCGAAAGGATGGATCGAACATTGAATAGATGGGTGAAAGCGATCGGCCTTGTAAGCGCCATTGCGCTGTTGACCAGCGCGTGCAGCTTGATTGAGATCGATGCTGAAAAGGATGCCAAAACCGTGGTGGCCGTGGTGAACGGCGAGGAAGTTTACAAAGGCGAGGTTTTGGAACAGTACAATAGCTACAATTCCTATTACAACTTTGAGGACGGCACGGAGGAATCCAACGACCTCAAGGCGGAGGTGCTGGACGCGGTGGTCAAGCAAAAGCTCACCAGCCAGTATCTCAAAAATGAGAAGGCCGTGGACAAGCTGACTGATGAAGAGAAGGCTGAGGCCGAGGCGACGGCGGACGAGACGATCAACAACGCCACCGGCTACACCAGTCTTCTTACCAAATATGAAGAAGAGGCCAAGGAGGACCCCTCCATCGACCCTGAGGCCAAGGCCCGGGAAGAAGCGGACAAGATGATCCAGGAGCAATACGGGATCACCCGCGAGCAGGCCTATGAGGAACAGTATTTGGAGCAGGCACGTCTCAAGATTTTGGATGAACTCGGCGAGGCGGCGGAAGTAACCGATGAGGAAGTCCAGACGGAATATGATAAGCTGCTGGAGAGCCAGAAGGAGGAGTTCACCTCCGATCCCACCAAGTTTTACAATCAATTGAAGCAGGCCCAATCCGCTACTGCATCCACCAGTGATCCTGTTGTCTACCAGGTGAGCGGCTATGTGAACGTGAAGCACGTGCTCATTTCTATGGACGATGAGACGAAGGAGGCGATCACCACTTTGCGCAACGAGGGCAAGGATGAGGAAGCGGACGCCAAGCGTGAAGAGGGGCTCGCTGCCATTAAGGCCAAGGCTGATGATGTTTTGAAGAAGGCGCAGGACGGCGAGGATTTCGATAAGCTTATTGAGGAGTACGGCGAGGATCCGGGCATGAAGGCCAATGTGGTCAAGGATGAGGGCTACATCGTCGGTAAGGACACGGGCTACATGGCGGAATTTGAGGAAGGCGCACTGTCCATGAAGAACGTGGGCGACATCACTATGGTGGCCACGGACTACGGTTATCATGTGATGCAGCTTGTCAAGGTGTACGAAGAGGGTCCCGTGGAGATGAACGACGAAACCCGCGCTTCCCTGGAGGCGGCCATCCGTTCCACCAAGGCTACCGCCGAGTGGAACACCATTTTGGCCGAATACGAACGCAACGCTGAGATCAAGACCTATCCCAAGCGCCTGTAATCGATAGAAAAGAATAAGCGGCAGAGCTTTGAGCTCCGCCGCTTTTTTGCCGCAGTAATCCTTAATCGGCAGCCAGGGGGTGGGTCATGGCCGAGGGATCGAGCACTTTTTCCAGTTTCTCGGCATTCATGATGTGTTCCTCGAGTGCGAGCTTGGGAAGCGGAACCCCGGTTTTCAGGGATTTCTTGGCCAGCTCCGCCGCCTTCTGGTAGCCGATGTAGGGGCATAGCGCAGTGGCGACGCCGGTGCTTTCCATCACCAATTTTCTGCAGCGCTCCCGATTGGCCGTAATACCCTCGATGCAGTTCTTTCGAAAGGTGGTGCAGGCCGCGGTCAGGGTGCGCAGGGATTCAAAAAGATTGTCAAAGAGCACGGGCTCAAAGGCGTTGAGCTCCAACTGCCCCGCTTCGGCGGCCATGGTGATGGTGAAGTCATTGCCGATGATATTGAAGGCCACTTGGGAGACGACCTCGGGGATCACGGGATTAACCTTACCGGGCATGATGGAGGAACCGTTCTGCCGTGCGGGCAGATTGATCTCCCCAAGGCCGGTGCGGGGCCCGCTGGACAGCAGCCGAAGATCATTGGCTATTTTGGATAGGTTCACAGCCGAGGTTTTTAAAGCCGCGGATAAGTTAACATAACTATCGAGATTTTGGGTGGCGTCCATCAGGTCGGCAGCCTGTACCAAAGGCTCACCGGTGATCTCGGAGAGCTTGCGGATGACCCGAGCGCGATAGGCGGGGTAGGTGTTGACGGCGGTACCGATGGCTGTACCGCCAAGATTGATGGTGAGAAGCCCTTCGCCGGCCACGCTCAGCCGTTCCACATCCCTTCGCACCGCCGAGGCCCAGGCGCGGAAGGACTGCCCCAGATTCATGGGTACGGCATCCTGAAGCTGGGTCCGGCCCATCTTGATGACATCGTCGAATTCCTCGCCCTTGTCTTCCAGTGCGGCACACAGTTCGTTCAGTGCATCCAAGGCGGGAGCCAGCAGTTTCAATGCCGCCAGCTTGCCCGCGGTGGGAAATACGTCGTTGGTGGACTGGGCCATGTTCACGAGATCGTTTGGATGGACGAGAGCGTAATCGCCCTTCCGTCCGCCCATAAGCTCAATGGCGCGGTTGGCCACCACTTCGTTCATATTCATGTTGGCGGAAGTACCGGCTCCGCCCTGTATGGGATCCACAATGAAGGCGTCCATAAGTCCGCCGGCAATGATTTCGCGGCAGGCTGCAACAATGGCGTGGGCAGCTTCAGGCTCAACCCTGCCCGCTTCCCGGTGGACCAACGCGGCTGCCAGCTTCACCTGAGCCAGGCTCACGATCATTTCCCGGCACATTCTGCGGCCGGTAATGGGAAAATTGGTGACGGCGCGGAGCGTCTGTACGCCGTAATAGGCGTCTTCGGGCACGGCCATGGAGCCGATGGAGTCCCGTTCTGATCTGAGTTTCATCTTGATGCGCCTCCCATGCAATGTTCTGATTTTGTCTTAGCATACGCTGGAAGAAGCGGGAAGTAAAGAGCTGCAGCGCACTTTAAAAGAAAGATGCAAAAATTGTGATGAAGGCGTTAGGAATCGTGAAAAATGTGCAAAAATACTTAAATAAATAAGGTGGGGTTCCGAACAAAGGGGCCCAGGTGTCGGATCTGAACAAAAAATAAAAGGCCATCCATTTACATTTCCCTGTTTTTCCTTTATAGTGAAACCAAGGAGGTGCCTCATGGACGCCATTGATTATGATATTTTAGCATTGTTGGTACAAAATGGGCGCATGCCCTTGAAGCAGTTGGCCCAGGAGGTTTGCCTGTCCTCACCGGCCGCGGCGGCACGGGTCGCACGGCTGGAGAAGGAGGGAGTGATCACCGGCTACCATGCCTCGGTGGATTTGCAGAAGCTGGATTATCCGGTCAAGGCCTTCATCAACCTCAGAGTGCGGCCTGATCAGAAGCCAGAATTTTATCCTTTCATTGAAGCCTGTCCCAATGTGCTGGAATGCTGCTGTGTGACGGGACACTATTCCATGCTGATCAAGGTGGCCTTTCCGAGCACCCAGGAGCTGGACGCCTTTATTGGTATTCTTCAGCGCTTTGGGGACACGGAGACGCAGATCGTTTTTTCAACAGCGGTGGAGCCGCGGGAGCTGGCAAAACCGGCTCATGAGCTGTCCAATTAACCCAGCTTGACCGGTTTTCCTTCTTTCAGGAAGGAGAGCGGGCCATGCCCGCCGCAGATGAAGCAGGATTTTCCCGTCCGAATCTCCATTGCGGTGATGCGGGTTATGAGCTCCCTGCGGATGGCGGTGGCCTTTTGGGAATCCACGTTGACACTGGTCATCAGATAGGGGGCAAGAGCGTTAAATTCGGCCTGTTCCGGGGAAAACCCTTGGATATTTACAAGATTGTCTCCGGTGAAAATGGCACGGCCCTCCCGCTCCCAAAAGATCATTTCTCCATAAACGTGACCGCCGCTGCCCTCAAGGACGTCGAAGATGAGATCTCCTACGGCAAAACTTCCAAGGGGATAGAGTTCCCCGTGCTCTTCCGGAGTGTTTTGATCCATCAGCACCATTCTTTCCTCCGGCGGCGGAGCATAGCCGGAGATGATGCGGTTCAGTTTGGTGTATCCATAACAAAACCCTTTCGCCTCCCGGTAATCGGGTTGACCCTGCCGTTGGCGCCTGAAGAATCGGGCGCTTTTTTCATTGATATGAATGGGTGCCGGCAGAATGGATAAAAGTCCGCAGTGGTCCACATCGGGATGGGTGATATAAATGCGTGAGAGCCGATTTTCAAAATTATCGAAAAGGGTGTGGAAGATCTCCTGCATTTCCGGCCAAAAGCGGGCATAGCCGGTATCGATGAGCACGAGCTCATTGTCCGTTTCCAGCACATAGGTATTGCTGCCGCAGGGCGGCTGGATGCTGTGGAGGGTGACTTTGGGCGAAAGATGAATACGCTCAATCTCAGGCTGAAAGGCACGGCCGCGGTGATCGGCTATGAAATGGGCAAAACGGCGGATGTATTCAAATACCTTGCCAGGATTCTCACCGGATTTTTGCAGCAGCTGTAAAATACGGTTGGCTTCAGCGATGAATGCCTGGGTCTCCGCGGGGGGAAGATCGAAAAGAGTGCGCATTTCGCTGGCGAGCCGGATGTAGAAGATGGTGTTGTCCAGTGGGATTTTTGCATCATCGTATTCCAGGATATCGATGGGGTAAAGTTCGCCCAGATCGTCCAGCAGCATTTTGATGACCTCCGGATTTTCAATGAGAAGGCCCATTTGGAAATGCTGAACGCCCGTCCCGTTTTCCTCGGAATTGATGTAGGAGATATTGATGTCGTAACGATCCAGCACCTTGAGGGCGGGCAGCACGGCGCCGGGCACGTCGGGGATAGTCAGCTCCACCATCACCACCCGCGCATCACAAGCGGCTTTACTCAAATATCCAACGGCTCTCAGCTCCCGTTCGATGGCCGCGTGGGCGGCTTCCTCCGCCCGGATATCCAGGAAAAGAGCATGCATGTCCACGGCCTTGTTGTAGCTCACCCGAACGATGTTCCCGCCCTGTTTCCAAATGATCCTGGACGCGAGCAGAAAGGCGCCGGATTTGTTGGGCATGGTGGTCATGTAAGTTTTGACGGTCATGGACAATCCCTCCTTTCCTCATCATAGGCAAAGATCCGTTTATTGGCAACTTTTTGCTAGGATTTGGCTCAATAAAATCTGGAAGGCCGCGCCATAATAAGGTTGAGCTGGCCCATGAGCCCATGGTAAAACTTCAAGATTCAGGCGCATAAAATGCCGGGCTGGTCCAATACTAAGTGCATGATGAACTTGCAATAGGAGGCGTAAATTTGAAAGCAACAGGAATTGTACGCAGAATCGATGAACTGGGCCGGGTGGTGATTCCCAAGGAGATCCGCCGCACCCTGCGCATTCGCGAGGGCGACCCGCTGGAGATCTTCACCGATCGGGACGGCGAGGTTATTTTAAAGAAGTACTCGCCCATTGGGGAATTGGCTGATTTCGCCAAGGAGTACACGGCGTCGCTGTACCAGGCGATGGGGCATATTGCCGTCATTACCGACAAGGACGTGGTTATCGCCGTTTCCGGCGCCCCCAAACGGGAGCTTTGGGACAAAGCCATCTCCACCGATCTTGAACAGATCATGGAGGGCCGCAAAAGCATCGTTGTCAACCGCAACGAAGGTACTTTTCATGACATTACCAGCGATGAGGACGAGAACGCGGCTTACCAGGGTGAAGTGATCGTGCCCATCATCGCCGAGGGCGAAGCCATCGGTTCGGTCGTCCTTTTGACGAAGGATTCCGGCACCAAGCTGGGCAGCATGGAGCAGAAGGTGGCGGAGACAGCCGCGGGTTTTATGGGCCGTCAAATGGAGAGCTGAAGACCGCTTGATAAGGGGGCTGACGGAGGAGAATAACTCTTCCGTCGGCTCTTTTTCTTAGGAAAGGACAAGTTTCCCATAAAAAAGCTTTGGCTTCCCGTTAAACTTTGGTATAATACAATGGATTTGTGAGGTGCGTATGAGTAAAAAGTCCTTTGTCCGAGGCGCCGCCGTTTTGGCCGTCGCGGGCATCATCTGCAAGTTCATCGGCATGTTCTACCGCATACCCATGACCCAGATTCTGGGCAACTACGGCATGGGAGTTTATCAGCATGCCACGCCCATCTATGCTATCTTGCTGGGTCTTTCCTCCAGCGGTATTCCTACCGCCATCGCCTTTTTGGTGGCGGAGCATCTCACCAAGGATGATGAGCGGGGCGCCTGGCGCGTCTTCCGGATTTCTTTCCATCTGCTTTTCTGGATCGGTGTGATCACCACCGTACTGCTCGTGGTCTTCCGAAACACCATTGCCACCATCTACAAGGACCCGGATGTGGTCCTTTCGCTGATCACTTTAGCACCGTCTTTGTTTTTTGTATCCCTCATCTCGGCCTACCGAGGCTATTTTCAAGGCCGGCAGCACATGGCGCCCACGGCCATCTCCCAGCTGGTGGAGCAGGTGGTCAAGCTGGGCATGGGCATGGTGCTCGCCACGGCCTGGCAGACGAAGGGTGTGGAGTACGGTGTGGCCGGCGCCTTTGTGGGCGTCACCCTGAGCGAGGTGGTGGCTCTTTTATATCTTATGCTGGTACAAGCTAAGCAGCGCCATTCCATCATTCATGAACTGGCCAAGCCCATGCCAAGAAGGAGTCAGGAATCCACCAAAAGCATCGCTATCCGGCTGGCCAAATTGGCCATACCGGCCACTGTGGCCAGTGTGATCATGCCGCTGGTGACCATGATCGACGGGGGTATCGTGGCCAACCGCCTGGTGAATCTTTTGGGCTACAGCGCCGAACAGGCTACCACGCTGAACGGGCTGATGGGCAACAAGGTCAATGTTTTGGTGAACATCCCCGCTGTGGTGACCACCTCGCTCTCCATGAGCCTTGTTCCCGCGATTTCCGCATACCGGGCCCAGGGCAACATTAAGGGTATTCGGCGCAACGCCATTCAGGGTGTGCGCCTTGCGATGATGATCTCTTTGCCGGTAGCCATGGGATTTTTCGTGCTGGCGGAGCCCATCATGCTGCTGCTGTTTGGTGCCAGTGATCCGGTGATGGATCAAACGGCGGCCAATCTTCTTAAGATCATGTCTCTAGGCACCATTTTCTTGGCGCTGCTTCATACGATGACCGGTTTTCTGCAGGGCCTGGGCAGGGTGAGAGTGCCCCTAAGGAATCTGTTGATGGGAGGCATCGTCAAGGTCATTTTAAGCTTTATTTTAATTGGCATTCCGCAGATCAATATTTTGGGCGCTGCTATCAGTTCCACGGCATGCTATGGTGTAGCCGGTCTTTTGAACGTGTATGCCGTAAAAAGTGCAACCCGCACCCGTTTTCGGCTGAAGCGAGTGCTGCTGAGACCGCTGTTGGCTTCCGCGGGTATGGGGCTGGTGGTGTGGTTATGCCATAAGCTTTTGGTTGGCTCCTTGGGGAACGCTGTTGCCACGTCTGCGGCTATCTGTGTGGGCATCGTTGTCTATGGTTTTTTGCTGCTGGTCACCGGTGGTGTGAATCGCAGAGATTTGAAAGCCATGCCCGGCGGCGGCAAGCTGGCGAGGGTTCTGGAAAAGACCCATCTATTGCGTAAAGAATAAGGGGGTAGAAGCCGTGGGTAAGATTGTGATTGTGGGTTTGGGTGCGGGAGACCGCGACAGTTTGACGATGGGCGCGCTGGATGTTTTGAAGACGGACAAGCGGATTATCCTGCACAGCGGAAGGCTGCCTGTAGCGGCGGCTCTCATCACCCGGGGGATCGGCTTTGAGACGTTGGATGATCTCTATCGAGACTCGGAAGATTTTGATACTCTGGCGGAAAATGGAGCGCTTCGGGTGATGGAAGCGGTGGAGGATGGCGACGTGGTGTACGGGGCGCTGGGAAGCGGCGTCTACGGAGACGGTGTGGCTGAACGCCTTCTTGAGGTGGCTCGCCGGCGGGACATTCCGGTGGGCATTGTGGCCGGTGTGGACAGTTTGGCTGGGGCTGGCGCTCTTGCCGGGTGCTCGGGGGCTTATCGGGTGATGAATGCCATGGACGTGAAGGACGCCATTTTGGACGGCCGGGAGACACTGTTCGTGCGCGAACTGGACAACCCCCTTTTGGCGGGGGATGTGAAGGTGAAGTTGCTGGAGACCTATCCTGCAGGCCACAGGATCGCTTACGGGTCCGGTTATCAGCTTAGGCTCATCGCTCTTGAGGATTTGGACCGGCAGAAGGATTTGGATCATACCGCCCATATCGGCGTACCCAAACTTAGTGAAGGGGAAAGGCAGCGTTATGATTTCTACGATCTGGTTGCCATTATTGCCAAGCTCCGAGCTCCGGGCGGCTGTCCATGGGATCGGGAACAGACCCACGAGAGCTTGAAGCCCTGCATGATTGAGGAGTGCTACGAGGCCCTGGATGCCATCGACCGCAAGGATGACATGAAGCTGGCTGACGAACTGGGTGACGTGCTGCTTCAAGCGGTATTCCATGCTGAGATCGGCCGGGAGCGGGAGGGTTTTGATATTGGTGACGTGACCACGGCGGTCTGCAAGAAGATGATCGAACGCCACCCCCATATCTTTGGTAGCGTCACCGCTGAGACGGCGGATGCGGTGCTTAAAAACTGGGAAGAAATTAAGAAAACGAGCTACGGGCATCGTACGCACAGCGAGGTGATCGAATCGGTTCCAAAGAATCTCCCCGCCCTCATGTATGCCTACAAGGTGCAGAAAAAGGCGGCCCAGGCGGGTTTTGATTGGCAGGATGTGGAGGGGGCCTTCCCCAAAATCGAAGAGGAGCTGTCTGAGGTTGCTGAGCTTTTGCCGGAAGCCGCAAAGCATCGGAATCGCCTGACGGAGGAACTGGGGGATCTGCTGTTTGCGGTGGTCAATGTATTTAGAAAACTGAAGATTGAGCCGGAATTGGCATTGGATGGGGCGGTAGCCAAATTTATCCGCCGCTTTGAGGCCGTGGAAAAGGCCGTTTTAGCTGATGGAAAGGCCATGGAAGCCTGCTCTTTGGAGGAATTGGATGGTTATTGGGACAAGATCAAGGAATTTGAACACTAAATGGCTAAAAATGCTTGTACAAAGGGAGTTCCATGGTGTATAATAACCTCATTCTATGAAAGAATCATAAATGATTCACCATTTCTGATAGTAGTTTAAGGAGGGCAAACGAATGAACAAAGCTGAACTGGTTGTGGCCGTCGCTGAGAAGGCCGGTATGTCCAAAAAGGATGCTGAAAAGGCTGTTAGCTCTTTTGTTTCTGTTGTAACCGAAGCGCTGGCCAAGCAGGAAAAAGTATCCCTGGTGGGTTTTGGTACCTTCGAAGTGCGTGAGCGTGCCGAGCGCAAGGGCCGTAACCCCGCTACCAAGGAAGAGATCATCATCCCTGCTTCCAAGTCTCCCGTTTTCAAGGCAGGCAAGGTGCTGAAGGATTCCGTACAATAATTTGTGCAGAATAAAAGGTCAGGCATTGCCTGGCCTTTTTTTTCGAGGAGGTTCACATGCGGCTGGATAAATTTTTGAAGGTTTCTAGAATCATTAAGCGAAGAACCGTAGCGAACGAAGCTTGTGATGCAGGCAAGGTTTCGCTGAACGGTCGGTCCGCCAAGGCGTCGACCGCAGTCAAACCGGGTGATATTTTGGAGATTACCCTGGGAGAGCGCACCACCCGCTATGAAATTTTGCAGGTGATAGAAAACGCTGGCAAGGCCCAGGCCGCCGATCTTTATCGGGTGCTGTCATGATTTTTAACGAAGCTATAGCCTCTGACAGCGCCAGAAATGCTGAAGCCCATGGGCCTCAGGGACATGGGGCCTTTTGTCGGGATTATGAGCGGGAGATCTGGGCGCTGGTGGTAGCTGCAGGCCGGGGCGAACGCATGGGTGCGCCGGTCAACAAGGTTTTTTTGGGTGTTGCGGGAGTCCCGGTGCTGGTGCGCACCCTGCTGGCTTTTGAGAGACATCCGGGGATCCATGGTATCGCGTTAGTTTATGGGCCGGGAGAAGCGGAGATCTGTCAACGTTTTCTGCGTGAATTCGGTATCAGCAAGGTGGAGATTATGGCCGAAGGAGGCGCTACTCGCCAACAGTCGGTGGCACGCGGGCTTGGGATCATGCCGCGGGTGCGGGGTGTTCTGGTGCATGACGGCGCCCGGTGCATGGTAACTCCGGAGGTGATCAGCCGCTGTATTGACGGTGTGGCGGATCACGGATCCGCGGTGGCCGCAGTGCCCGTTAAAGACACGGTGAAAATGGTGGCCGACGGACAGGTGACGGAAACGCTGGACCGCACAGCTCTTTGGGCAATGCAGACGCCTCAGGCCTTCCGATACAGCGAGCTTGCTGCTGCTTATGAAAGAGCGGAGCGGGAGGGATGGCAGACCACTGATGATGCGGCCGTCATGGAAAAGGCAGGTCACAGGGTGCGCCTTTGTGCTGGAGATGAAAACAATTTTAAGCTGACCACGCCGGAGGACCTGCTCCGGGCGGAAGGCTTGCTGGGGGGGGCCAGAATGCGGATTGGTTTGGGTTATGATGCCCATAAGCTGACGGAAGGGCGGAAGCTTATTTTGGGTGGCGTGGAGGTTCCTCATGAGTGGGGCCTTTTGGGCCATTCCGATGCGGATGTCCTGGCTCATGCGGTGATGGATGCGCTGCTTGGCGCCGCCAAGCTTGGCGATATTGGCAAGCTTTTTCCTGATAGCGATGAACGGTATCGAGGCATATCCTCCCTTAAGCTGATGCGGGAAGTGGGTGAGCTGCTTCGGAGGGCTGGATATGAGATTGGCAATGTGGACGCGACCATCATTGCGCAACGGCCCAAACTTGCGCCCTATCGGGAGGCTATGGAAAAAAATATGGCGGAGGCCTTGGACGTGGACGAAAATCGCATCTCGGTCAAGGCTACCACCACGGAAAAAATGGGCTTTGCCGGCCGGGAGGAAGGCATCGCTGCGGAGGCTGCGGCCCTGATTACGGGAGGAAAAAGCTGATGGCCAAGGCCAAGACCGTTTTTGTTTGCAATGCCTGCGGTTACGAGACGCCAAGGTGGATGGGCAAATGTCCGGACTGCGGCGCCTGGAATACGCTGGAAGAGGAGGTTCGGGCGCCGGAGGCACCATCCGGTGCGGGAAAGAGGAGTCCTCTGCCGGTCAATTTCACCGCGCCTCAGCGTCTCAGCCAGGTGGAAACAGGGGAACAGATCCGCACATCCACCGGGATTGGAGAACTGGACCGGGTGCTGGGCGGCGGTGCGGTGGCCGGCTCGCTGGTCCTAGTGGGCGGCGACCCCGGCATCGGCAAGTCCACGCTGCTGCTTCAGGTCTCCCATAATCTTGCCAATCAGGGCAAAACGGTGCTCTATATCACCGGCGAGGAATCACCCCGCCAGGTGAAGCTTCGGGCGGAACGGCTGGGCGCCGACGCCGAAAAGATCTATGTCCTCCCTGAGACGGACATCACCGTGCTGGAAGCGGCCATCGCCTCCATGAAACCCGACTATGTGGTGGCCGACTCCATTCAGACTCTGTACGACCCAAACCTCACCTCGGCACCGGGCAGTGTGTCCCAGGTGAAGGCGGTGACCTCCTTCTTCCTTCGGATTGCGAAGGGCGAGGGGATCACGGTGTTTTTGGTGGGCCATGTGACCAAGGAGGGTGCAATTGCCGGCCCCAGAGTCCTTGAGCATATGGTGGATACGGTGCTCTACTTTGAAGGCGAGCGGCACCAGCTCTACCGCATCCTGCGCAGCGTTAAGAACCGCTTTGGGTCCACCAATGAGATCGGCGTCTTTGAGATGGTAGATACGGGCATGGTGGAGGTCAAAAATCCCTCGGCCATGATGCTATCCCGTCATACCCGGGGGGCATCGGGTTCGGCGGTGTTCTGCGCACTGGAGGGCACACGGCCTATGCTGGTGGAGGTCCAGGCGCTGGTGG
Source organism: Gehongia tenuis (assembly GCF_014384795.1). Classification (NCBI taxonomy): domain Bacteria; kingdom Bacillati; phylum Bacillota; class Clostridia; order Christensenellales; family Christensenellaceae; genus Gehongia; species Gehongia tenuis. The sequence goes on from NZ_JACRSR010000003.1 coordinate 215,636, forward strand.
CAAAGACCGCGTTCCCCGCGCCCCGGCGGACGGTAAACGGCGTGGACTACAATCGTGCCATGCTGTTGATGGCGGTGCTGGAGAAAAAACTCCTCTATCCGCTCAACAGCCAGGATGTTTACATCAACGTGGCAGGCGGCATGCGGCTCACCGAGCCGGCGGCGGATCTCGCCATCCTGGCGGCCATCGCTTCCAGCCTCAAGGATCAGCCGCTGCCCGACGATACGGTGTTTTTGGGCGAAGTCGGCCTCACCGGCGAGATCCGGGGTGTGCCGAACGGGGACAAGCGGGTGATGGAATGCAGGAAGATGGGCTACAACCGTATTTATCTGCCCCATCATCACGCAAGCCAAAAGGTGGAGGGCGTGGAACTTTTCTCGGTACGCCATGTGGCCCAGGCCTTTGCCACAATCTTTAAAAAATAGAGCTTTATCGGAGGAGGCGGAAGCCTCCTCTTTTTGGTTTCCCCTCTACGCAAAAGGCTGGGATTGTGGTATGCTTGTTCAGGGAGGGTTTGAACTTGGAAGCATGGGATAAACATGGGAAATTGATCACCTATTTGAGAGAATTGGGCGATGCGGCGGTAGCCTTCTCCGGCGGGGTGGACAGCACCTATCTTCTTGCGGCCTGCAAGGAAGCGCTGGGGGAGAAGACGCTGGCGCTGAGCGCGGTGACGCCGCTGCAGCCTGCATGGGAGCGGCGGGATGCCTGCGAACTGGCCGGACGCTTGGGCGTAAAGCACCAAAGAGTGGATTTGGACGTGCTGGATAGGGACGCGGTCGCATCCAATCCAGCGGACCGCTGCTATCACTGCAAGAAGGCCATCTTCTCCCGCCTGTGGGAGGAGGCCCGGAAGGCGGGCTTTTCCCATCTTTTGGACGGCGGTAATGTGGACGATTTGTCCGATTACCGGCCGGGCAGACAAGCCGTGCGGGAGCTGGCGGTGTTTAGTCCTCTTGAAGCCGTGGGCATGTCCAAAGAGGAGATCCGGGCAAACTCGAAACGGCTGAATCTTCCAACCTGGGACAGGCCTGCTTTTGCCTGCCTCGCTTCCCGCATTCCCTATGGAACAGCGCTGACAAGGGAGAACCTGGAGCAGGTGGAGAGAGCGGAAGCCTACTTTTTCAAGAAGGGCTTTTCCAATGTACGGGTGCGCCATCACGGCACCATTGCCCGCATCGAGGTGGACCCGGGGGATCGCAGACGTTTCTTCAATGAGCAGTTCCTTGACGAAACGGGCGCTTACCTTAAAAGCCTTGGATTTAAATATGGAGCACTGGACCTATTGGGTTACCGCATGGGCAGCCTCAATAGCGCTTTGGCAAAGGAGGAACGTTCATGACGGAACAGGAGCTTAAGAAATTTCTGAAGGACTATCAGGAGGGCCATGTGAGCCTGGACCAGGCGGTGAAACGAATCAGGAACATGCCCTATGAGGATTTGGGCTTTGCCAAGATCGATCACCACCGAGGCCTTCGGGTAGGCTTTCCCGAAGTGATCTACTGCGCGGGCAAGACGGTGGAGCAGTGTGCGGCCATCGCTTCTCATATGGTGGCCGGAGGAACGGACAATATTTTGATGACCCGCGCTTCCCGGGAAGTCTATGACGCGGTGGCTGCTTTGTATCCCTGGGCCCATTATCATGAAGCCGCACGCATCTGTCATGTGCTGAAGGGCAAGATCGCGGAATCAGAGCGACCTATTGCCGTGGTGGCGGCGGGCACCAGCGATCTTCCCGTGGCCGAGGAGGCGGCGGTGACGGCCTGGGCGATGGGTCAGAAGGTGGAACGGATTTACGACGTGGGTGTAGCGGGTCTGCACCGTCTGCTGGCCCAAATGCCTAAGCTTCGGGAGGCCAAGTGCCTGGTGGTGGTGGCCGGCATGGAGGGAGCGCTCCCCTCGGTGGTTGCGGGCCTGGTGGAGGCGCCGGTAATCGCCGTGCCCACCAGTGTGGGCTATGGCGCAAATTTCGGCGGGCTTTCCGCCCTGCTTACGATGATCAACAGCTGTGCTTCGGGCATCAGTGTGGTCAACATCGACAACGGCTTTGGAGGCGGCTATCAGGCGGCTCTCATAGGACGAATGGCGGAACCCAAATAAAAGGAGGTTTGAGGGTGAGAACACTATATATGGATTGCTACTCCGGGATCAGCGGGGATATGACCTTGGGCGCACTGCTGGACCTGGGCGCGGATCAGGCTGAGTTCTTAAAGCGGCTTTCCCAGCTGGGGCTGGAGGACGAATACCGCATCACCATCCGCAAGGATGTGAAGATGGGCATTACCGGCACCAAGGTGCGGGTGGATCTTCTGGACGGCCAGGTGAACGGCGGTGTGGACGTGGATATTGCAAAACATGATGAAGAACACCACCATGGGCATGCGCACAGCCATGAACACGAGCACGAGCATGCTCATGAGCATGGAGGCCATCATCACCATCAGCATCGCGGCCTAAGCGATATCCTGCGGATTCTTGAGAACAGCGGTCTGCCCGGACCGGTAAAGGTTCACGCTTCCGCGATCTTTCTTAGACTTGCGCACGCCGAAGCGCATGTCCATGGAACCACGCCCGAGGAGGTGCATTTCCATGAGGTGGGTGCGGTGGACGCCCTGGTGGACATTGTGGGCAGCGCTATTTTAATGGATATGCTTGGCATTGAGCGTGTGATCTCGGGACCGGTCAATGTGGGCAGCGGTACCGTGAAGTGCGCCCATGGCATCATGCCTGTTCCGGCGCCGGCCACGGCGGAGCTTCTTATCGGCGTGCCCACCTATGCCGGAGGCAGGGGTGAACGGACCACACCTACCGGCGCGGCCATCCTGACCCACTACTGTGGCAAGTTTGAATCCATGCCGGTGATGCAGGTGAAGGCCTTTGGATACGGTATCGGACACAAGGATTTTGAGGTGGCGAACTGCCTTCGGGTTGCCCTGGCGGAGGAGACAGAGGAGGTTCCCGGCCGCACGGTGGCCGTACTGGAAGCCAATTTGGACGATATGACCGGCGAAATGTTCGGCTTTTTGATGGACCGGCTGATGGAGGAGGGCGCCCTCGACGTGACCTTTCAGCAGGTCATGATGAAGAAGAACCGGCCTGGGGTACTGGTCTCGGTGGTTTGTGAGCCCGGGCAAAGGATTTATCTGACAAAAATTTTGATGGAGGAGAGCACCACTCTGGGCGTGCGTAGTTCCATATGGGAACGGGAGGTGGCTCCCCGAAGTTTCAAGGAATTGGATACGCCCTGGGGTATGGTCCGGGCCAAGCTGGCCAAGGACGGATTCACTTTGGAATACGAGGACCTTAAACGCATCGCGCAGGAGAAAAATCTGCCTTTGCCGGAAATTTACCGCAGGCTCTACGCTTATGGAGAAAAAACGCTGGGTAAAGACGAACATTCATTGTAGAAATTCATAAAAAGTTAGCAAAACCTGTTGCCAACGGCGGCGGGTTTTGTTATCATAAATCTATGTTCTACACTATATAAAAAGGGAGGCAAATTGCGGTGGAAAAATTGTTTCGACTCAAAGAAAACAACACCACGGTACGCAAAGAGATCTTGGCCGGCGTCACGATCTTCTTTGCAATGGCGTACATCATCTTCGTCAACCCCAGTATGCTTGAAGCCACGGGTATGAGTGCTTCGTCTGTCATGGTGGCGACCTGTATCGGCGCTGCCATCGGCTGTTTCCTGACGGCATTCATGGCCAACCTTCCCTTCGCACAGGCGCCTGGCATGGGCCTCAACGCGTTCTTTACGTATACGGTGTGCCTGGGTATGGGCTATACCTGGCAGCAGGCGTTGACGCTGGTGCTCATTTCCGGCGCATTGTTCTTCGTTCTGAGCGTAAGCCCCTTCCGCAAGGCTTTGATCCGTTCCATCCCCATGGTTTTGAAGAACGCGATTGGCGCCGGTATTGGACTATTTATCGCATATGTCGGTCTTAAAAACGCGGGCATCATCGCCTTTAGCGGTGCGGATGCCGCCAGCGCCACGCCCGGTCTTGGCAACATCACCGCCGGCGGACCCCTGCTTGCGGTGATCGGCCTTCTGATCACCGGCGTCTTGATGGCCTTTAAGGTGAAGGGTGCCATCTTCATTGGCATCGTTGCATCCACTATCATTGGTATTCCTCTTGGGGTTACGGTTTTCCCGGATTCTTTGACGATGACGGATATTTCGCTGGCCCCCACCTTCTTCCAGTTTGATTTCGGCGGCCTGATGAGCCAAGGTCTGCTCGCGCTGATCACGGTCATTATCTCCTTCACGGTTGTGGATATGTTTGATACGGTGGGCACGCTCATCGGCACCGCCAACCGCAACGGTATGCTGGATAAGGACGGCAACCTGCCCCGCGGTGACCGTGCGCTTATCGCTGACGCCATCGCCACCATGGCCGGCGCCTGCCTGGGCACCTCCACGGTGACCACCTTTGTGGAATCCTCCACCGGCATCAGTGAAGGCGGCCGCACGGGCCTTACTTCCGTAATCGTGGGTGTGCTGTTCCTGGTAGCCATTTTGCTGGCTCCCATCGCGGGCATCATTCCTTCCGCCGCCACCGCTCCCGCCCTCATCATCGTGGGTGTGCTGATGCTGGCTGTAGTGAAGAACATTGACTGGCACAATTTTGAGGATGCATTCCCGGCCTTCATGACCATCGCGATCATGCCTTTGGCCTACTCCATCGCCGAAGGTATCGGCTTTGGTTTCATCTCCTACACCGTGGTGAAGATGTGCCGCGGCAAGTTCAAGGAGATTCCCGTGCTGATGTATATCCTCTCAGCAATCTTTATCCTGCGGTATATTTTGATCAATGTGTAATGAATAATGGCGAGAAGCTCGGCGGTGGGACAAGCCGCCGGGCTTTTCAGCCTTAAAGGAGGAAATGATTCAATGTCCAAAATTGCTGTGGTTATGGGTTCGCAAAGTGACCTGACAACGCTGGAAGGCATGATTCGGCTGCTGAAAAAGTTTGAGCTCGATTTTGAGGTGAAGGTGCTTTCGGCCCACCGCACGCCCGATGAGGCGGCGGCCTATGCCAAGAGTGCTCGGGAGAATGGAATCGACGTGATCATTGCGGCCGCCGGCAAGGCTGCCCATCTGCCCGGCGTTCTGGCCGCCCACACCACGCTGCCCGTCATTGGTATTCCCGTCAAGGCGTCGGTACTGGACGGCATGGATGCACTTTTTTCCATCGTGCAGATGCCGACCGGAATTCCCGTTGCGACGGTGGGTATCAACGGTGCGGAGAACGCGGCGCTTTTGGCCATTGAAATGTTGGCCATCCGGGATGAAAAATTGGCGGGCAAACTGGCCGAGCATCGGGCCTCCATGAAAAAGGCCATGGTCACGGCGCAGGAGTCTGTGGACCGCCGCATCAGCGAACTGTAAGGAGGATTTCCATGATAACCTATAAGGACGCGGGCGTGGACGTCCACGCGGGATACGAAGCGGTTCGGCTCATGAAGGAGCATGTGAAAAAAACGCTGAATGACAATGTGCTCACCGATCTTGGCGGCTTTGGCGGCATCTATCGCCTGGACGGACTCGGATCGGAACCGGCGCTGGTTGCGGGCACCGACGGTGTGGGAACCAAGCTGAAGCTGGCTTTCGTGATGGATAAGCATGACACGGTGGGCATCGACTGTGTGGCCATGTGCGTGAACGATGTGGCCTGCCAGGGTGCGAGGCCGCTGTTTTTCCTCGATTATTTAGCTACGGGCAAACTGGAGCCTGCCAAGGCGGCAGACATCGTGAAGGGCGTGGCGGAAGGCTGCCGCGAAGCCCATTGTGCCCTCATCGGCGGGGAGACGGCGGAAATGCCCGGCTTCTACCCCGAAGGTGAATACGATCTTGCCGGATTTGCAGTGGGTCTAGTGGATGTGCCCCGCGCCGTCACCGGCAAAAATATCCGGGAAGGGGACGTGCTCGTCGGCATCGCATCCACGGGCGTCCATTCCAACGGTTTTTCCCTGGTGCGAAAGCTCATGATGAAGGAGGATAAGGACCTCTTTAAAAAAGTGGATGAGCTGGGCTGCACCGTAGGGGAGGCGCTGCTCACGCCCACCCGCATCTATGTGGACGCTGTGACCGCCATGATGGCTGCGGCGGAGGTGAAGGGTCTCGCCCATATCACCGGCGGCGGTTTTATTGAAAATATTCCCCGGATGATTCCGCAGGGCTTGTCGCCTCGGATCAAAAAGGGCAGCTGGGATATTCTGCCCATCTTCGATGTGCTCAAAAAGGCCGGGGATCTGACGGACGATGTGCTGTACAATACCTTCAACATGGGTATCGGTATGGTTGCCGCGGTGGCGCCCCGGGATGTGGACGGCATCTGCGAGGCGCTCAGCGAACTGAATCTCAAAAATTATATCATCGGCGATGTGGTTTGCGGTGATGGAGAAGTAATATGGGCATGAAACGAATTGCGGTGATGGTCTCCGGCGGCGGAACCAATCTGCAGACGTTGATCGATGGCTGTGAGAAAGGAGAAATCCCCGGCGAGATCGTGGGCGTCATTTCTTCAAGCCGCAGGGCCTACGCGCTGGAACGGGCGAAAAAGCACGGCATAGCGGGGGAGGCCATTCCCAAAGCGGACTTTGCGTCGATGGCGGAATGTCAGGCTGCCCGTCACGAGGCGCTGACCCGGCTGAAGCCCGATCTTATTGTGCTGGCGGGCTATCTTGGGATCGTGCCGGGGGTTACGGTGGCCCAATATCCGAACGCCATCATCAATACCCATCCCGCACTCATTCCCAGCTTCTGCGGAAAAGGGTTTTACGGCCTGAAGGTGCATCAGTCGGTACTGGATTACGGCTGCAAGGTGTCGGGATGCACCATCCACTTTGTGGATACGGGCACCGATACGGGCCCCATTATCTTCCAGGGCGTGGTGCCCGTGGCGGATGAAGACACTGCGGAAAGCCTGCAGGAGCGTGTTATGGGCGTGGAACACCGCCTGCTGCCCAGGGCAGTCAGACTGTTTTGTGAGGACCGGCTCCATGTGGAGGGCCGGAAAGTGACGGTATTACCAAAGGAGGAACATCATGGTTAAAAGAGCACTCATCAGCGTTTCGGACAAAACGGGCATTGTTGAATTGGCCGGGGAACTCTCGGGTCTTGGCATTGAAATCGTCTCCACCGGCGGAACGGCGAAGGCTTTAAAGGACGCGGGTATTCCGGTGATCGGCATCAGCGAGGTGACCGGCTTCCCCGAATGCCTGGATGGACGGGTGAAGACCCTCCATCCCGCCATTCACGGCGGCCTTCTTGCCATGCGCGGCAATCCGGAGCACATGAAGCGTATTGAGGAACTTGGCATCACGCCCATCGATCTTGTGGTCGTCAACCTCTATCCCTTTGAGGCCACCATCATGAAGGAAGGCGTGAGCTTTGCGGAGGCCATCGAAAACATTGACATTGGCGGGCCGACCATGATCCGTGCTGCGGCCAAAAATCATCAGGATGTGGCGGTGGTGGTGGACCCGGCGGACTACGAAGTGGTGCTCCAGGAGATCAAACAGACCGGCGATGTTTCCGCCAAGACCAAGCTGGATCTTTGCTACAAGGTCTTTGAGACCACGGCGGCCTATGACGCCATGATCGCCGATTATCTGAAGAAGGTGCGGGGCGACGACTCCTTCCCCGAGCGGCTCACCCTCACCTATAAGCTGGCACAGGGCATGCGCTACGGTGAGAATCCTCACCAGAAGGCAGCTTTTTATAAGGAAATCGGAAAGCTTCCCGCCTGTTTGCCTGATGCAGTGCAGCTGAATGGCAAGGAGCTTTCCTACAACAACATCAACGACACCAACGGCGCGCTGGATCTTTTGAAGGAATTCGATGGCGAGATCGCCGTGGTGGGCTGCAAGCACGCCAATCCCTGCGGCGTGGGCGTTGCGGACACGGTTTTTGAGGCCTACACCAAGGCTTATGAAGCGGATCCCGTATCCATCTTTGGCGGCATCGTGGTGACCAACACCGAGGTGGATGAACCCACGGCAAAGAAGATGGCGGAAATTTTCCTTGAAATCATCGTGGCGCCCTCCTACACCGAGGAGGCACTGGCGGTCCTCAAAAAGAAGAAGAATCTTCGGGTTTTGCAGCTCGCGTCCATAGGCGAGCGTCAGCCCGAAGGCTACGATATGAAGAAGGTCTCCGGCGGGCTTTTGGTCCAGGAGCGGGATCGGGTGCTTTTGAATGAGGACGATCTCAAGGTGGTCACCAAGACCCAGCCCACGGAAAAACAGATGGCGGACATGCTTTTCGCCATGAAGATCGTCAAGCACACCAAGTCCAACGGCATTGCCATCGCCAAGGACGGTCAGTCTCTGGGCATCGGGCCGGGTCAGGTGAACCGGATCTGGGCCACTGAATCGGCCATTGAGCGCAGCGGCGAGCGGGTCGTGGGCGCGGCGCTGGCCTCCGACGCGTTCTTCCCCTTCGATGACTGTGCCAAGGCGGCGGCCAAGGCGGGCATCACCTGCATCATCCAGCCCGGCGGATCCATCAGGGATCAGGATTCCATCGATGCCTGCGACGAGGCGGGTATCGCCATGGTCTTCACCGGCATGCGGCACTTCAAACACTGAGTTCATGCAAAAGGGCTTCGAATGAAGCCCTTTATTTCTGAGGAGGGAAAAAACATGAAGGTTTTAGTTGTGGGCTCCGGCGGCCGGGAGCACGCCATCGTATGGAAGCTGGCCCAAAGCCCTCGGGTGAATGAGATCTACTGTGCGCCGGGTAACGGCGGCATCGCTTCCTTGGCCACCTGCGTGGACGTGAAGGCCACGGATATCGAGGGCATGGTGGAGCTGGTGAAGCGGGAAAAATTTGATCTCACGGTGGTCGCACCCGACGATCCGCTGGCCCTTGGCATGGTGGACGCCATCGAGGCGGCGGGATTTCGCGCCTTTGGACCGAACAAGGCGGCAGCTCAAATTGAGGCCTCCAAGGTGTTCTCCAAAGAGCTCATGAAAAAATATCACATCCCCACGGCGGCCTACGAGGTTTTTGAGGACCCCGATGCAGCGGTGGAGTATCTGAAAAGTGCGAGCTATCCTACGGTCCTCAAGGCGGATGGCCTGGCCCTTGGCAAGGGGGTTCTCATCTGCCAGGATTATGAGGAGGCCAAGGCCGGCGTCCAAAGCCTGATGGTGGACAAGGCCTTTGGCGCGGCGGGGAACCGCATGATCGTGGAGGAGTTCATGGAAGGGCCGGAGGTTTCCGTTTTGGCCTTTGCCGACGGCAAGCATTTGGTGCCCATGGTCAGCGCCCAGGACCACAAACGGGCAATGGATGGAGATAAGGGCCCCAATACCGGCGGCATGGGTACTTTCTCCCCCACCCGCCACTATACCAGGGCATTGGCCGACGAGGCTATGGAAAAGATTTTTCTGCCCACCCTGAGAGCCATGGAGTCGGAAGGCTGCCCCTTCAAGGGCATTCTGTTCTTTGGCCTTATGCTGACAAAGGATGGTCCCAAGGTCCTGGAATACAACGCCCGGTTCGGTGATCCCGAGACCCAGGTGGTGCTGCCAAGGCTGAAAGGCGATCTCTTTGATATCTTCTGGAAGATCACGGAGGGCAGATTGGACGAGGCCGAGATCGACTGGGAGGAAAAACCCGCGGTGTGCGTGGTGATGGCTTCCGGCGGGTACCCGGTCAGCTACAAGACCGGCTATCCCATCGAAGGCCTTGAGGAGGCGATGGCGATGGAGGGTGTGATCGTCTTCCATGCCGGAACGAAGCTGGACGGCGGAAAGATTTTGACCTCCGGCGGCCGGGTCCTGGGCGTTACGGCCCGGGGCAGAACCATGGCGGACGCCATCGGGCGGGCCTATGAGGCCGCGGACCGCATCCGTTTTGAGGGCGCCTTCTGCCGCCGGGATATCGGGGCCAAGGCCTAAAAGGGAATGATTGGGCAAAAATGTTCGTTTTTTTTGAGAAGCCGCCCTCGCTCTTTTTCTATGGTTTTCGAAACAAGAAAAGGCTTTGAAAATGGACCGGGGTGGTATATAATAGTGGGGACAAGAATCGAAGGAGGAATGTGCAATGAAACTAGGTGTTCTCTCGGCCGCTTTGGCTGACATGACCATGGAAGAAATGTTCCAGTACTTCAATAAGATCGGCGTTGACGCTGTGGAGCTTGGTTCCGGCGGTTTCCCGGGCAAGGCCCACGTGAATCCTGCTGAACTGCTCAAAAACCCCAGCGACATCGATAAGATCGGTGAACTGGCCAAGAAATACAACATCCATATTGCGGCGCTGGCCTGCCACGGCAACCCGGTGCATCCCACCAAGGAAATTGCCGAGGCCTATCACCGCGACATGGAAGAGGCTATCCTGGTGGCTGAGCGCTTGGGTATCAAGCGTATCGTCGGTTTCTCCGGCTGCCCCGGCACCGATCCCGACGGCAAAATGCCCAGCTGGGTGGTCTGCGCCTGGCCGGACGACTATCCCAAGGTTCTTGAGTATCAGTGGAACGACGTGCTGATCCCCTACTGGGAGAAGATGGGCAAGTACGCCATGGATCATGGTATCGAGCAGATCGCCTTTGAAATGCATCCCGGTTTCTGTGTGTACAATCCTGAGACCTGCTTGAGACTCCGTGACGCCGTGGGCCCGATCCTGGGCGCCAACCTGGATCCCAGCCATCTGTTCTGGCAGGGCATCGATATTCTGGCGGCCATCCGCACCCTGGGCGATGCCGGCGCGCTGTATCATTTCCATGCCAAGGACACCAAGATCGACGCCATCAACTGCGCGCAGAATGGCGTACTGGATACGAAGAACCTGGCTGACGAGCGTCATCGTTCCTGGATCTTCCGGACCATCGGTTATGGCCACGACATGCAGATTTGGAGGGATATCATTTCCAACCTGCGCATGGTCGGCTATGACGATGTGATCTCCATTGAGCACGAGGATGCCCTGATGAGCCCCACCGAGGGTCTCGAAAAGGCTGTGGCCTTCATGAAACAGTGCCTGATCTACGAGGATCGCGGCGTAGCTTTCTGGGCCTAATTTACCTCAGGACCCGTGGGCAGGAAATGCGCTTGCATTTCCTGCCCTTTTTATTAGGAAGGAGAAGGCTATGGAACGGATCGCAAAGACAACCTATTATCGGGGCGGACGACTGGTGGATGGCACCGGCAGAAAAGCCGTGGAGAACGGGGTGCTGGCCGTAAGGGAGGGCAGAATTCTCTATGCGGGGACGGCAGAAGGGGCGCCGGAGCCAGCGGCGGAGGATTCAGTGGTGGATGTCAGTGGATTGACGCTTCTGCCGGGGCTCTTCAACTGCCATGCTCATCTTGATCTAAACTTGCCCTACAAGGATTACAAGGTGGATGAATTCGGGCCCGCCTACCGGGCGATGGTGTCCTATCGGCGTGCCGCGGAGGCGCTGGTGAACGGCGTGACCACGGTGCGCTGCGTAGGCATGGATGGCGGCGCCGACTATGCGGTGAAAAAGGCGGTGGAAAAGGGTATGCTGATGGGCCCCCGGGTGCTGGCGGCAGGCCCCATTATCATCGCCACCGGAGGTCACGGCAACAACGATCCTGGATCCATGGAGTGCAGCGGGGCCGCTGAATTCCGCAGAGCGGCCCGAAACGAGCTCAAGAAGGGTGCTGATCTCATTAAGATCGGCCTCAGCGGCGGCCTGGCCAGTCCCCATGAGGGGATTGCCGACAAACAAATGATGGATGACGAAATCCAGGCGGTGGTGGAGGTGGCCCACGGCGCGGGCAAGAAGGTGGCCGCCCATCTCGGCGGGGATGGCCCCATTCGAGATGCGGTGCGCCTTGGCGTGGACAGCGTGGAGCACGCTTATTTCATGGACGAGGAAACGGCGGCAATGATGGCGGAGGCGGGCACCTATCTTGTGCCCACCCTTTGTGTGTCCAGTGCCAATGAGTATCTGATGGCCCACGGCAGTCCCGCTTATCAGCTGGAGAAGCTGGCTCTGGCCCAAAAGGCCCATAAGGATTCCATCCGCAACGCGGTGAGGGCGGGTGTGACGATCTGCTGCGGCACGGACCTGCTGCCCTCCGACCCCTTTGAAGGTACCACGGCCACTATTCGTGAGGTGGAGCTTTTTACGGAAGTGGGGCTCTCGCCGTTGGAAGCGATTCAGGCAGCGACCCAAAATTCGGCAAAGCTTTGCGGTGTGCTGGAGGAAACGGGCACGCTGGAGGCGGGCAAAGCTGCCGATGTGATCGCGATTCAGGGCAGGCCGGACGAGCGTATTGAGGATCTGCGCGACATTCTTGTGGTCATCAAGGGCGGTTCGGTGATCCGTGCCCGTTTCAAGGGTCTGCGGGCTGATTTCAATCCGGCGGGGCCGGATGTGGCCCTTGCCGGCGGCACGTTTATCTCCTGGTAGTTTAAAAAGCTTTTCCTTTTGGCAAACTCAGTGTGGGGAAACCCAATATTTTGTCAGGAGGAATTAGCATGACTCATTTTAAGGAAAGAAAAATTGCCATCGACGGCATGACCTGTGATCATTGCGCCATGGCGGTGCAGCGGGCTTTGGAGGCGCTGCCCGAGGTGGAGGAGGTCCGTGTGCGGGTCAACGCCGGTGCCGCTTTTGTCAATTTGAAGGCGGAACTGGAGGATAAGGCGCTGAAGGATGCGGTGGAGGCCGAGGGCTATCAGGTCACCGGCATCACCCGGGAAGGCGGCCCCACCGTGGAGGCATGACGATGGAGTAAAGGACGGTTACAATGTTGAGGTTGAATCCACCGGATACTCAAAGGGTGAGCACACTCTTTCTTGGTATGGACGAGGTGATCATCCGCGGAGCCCTGGAGGGTGCTATGGGTGAGGTTTGGGCGGACGACACGACTCGATGGTATCGTGCCGCCCGAATTTCTCTCGGTGATTTCTGGTTTTTGGGCGGGGATCCCCGAAGCGAAGGGGCTCGGGAGTTGGTCGACGGAGCCGCGGATGGCACGGTTCTGGTATGTCAAAGTGAAGATTGGCATTTAATTGTTCGGGAAATCTATGGGGACCGCATTCGTCAGATCGAACGCTACGCTTTGGAACAAAAGAGTACCCATTTTGATGAGGATCGCCTCACCGCGATGACCCGGACCCTGCCGGAAGGCTGCCGCTTGGCGCCTTTGGACGCTCAGCTGGCAGAGGAAGCTTTGCGCCACGCATGGTGCAGGGAATGGGTGGAACAGTTCGACTCCCCCTTGGATTTTGCGAGGCGGGGCCTGGGAATGTGCGCCCTGTGCAAAGGCGAAATTGTAGCCGGCGCGGCTTCCTATGGGATTTGCAGGGGTGAAATCGAGATTCAGGTAACCACCCGCAAGGATTTCCGGAAACGGGGACTGGCCAAGGCGGTATCCGCGGCACTCATTCTTGAATGCATCCAAAAGCGCATCCGGCCCAACTGGGACGCGGCACACAGAGTATCGGCATGTTTGGCGCAGAGCCTGGGATACGGAAAAATCCTGCCTTACCCCGCCTTTGAGGTAGGGGAAAGGAAGGTGGATTAGATGGGCAAGCGCGTGGTGGTGGGTATTTCCGGCGGCGTGGATTCTTCGGTTGCAGCCCTGCTGCTTAAGGAACAGGGCTACGATGTTCTTGGCGCTTTCATGGTCAACTGGGAGGAGAACGACGAAAACGGCGTCTGCAGCGCGGTGGATGATTATGACGATGTGCGCCGGGTCTGTCAGAAGATCGGCATTCCCTACTATACGGTGAACTTCGCAAAGGAATATTGGGACCGGGTCTTTGCTTATTTTCTTGAGGAGTATCGCAGGGGGCGCACTCCCAATCCCGATGTCCTGTGCAACAAAGAGATCAAATTTAAGGCCTTTTTGGATTTTGCTATGAAGCTGGACGCCGACTATGTGGCCACCGGCCACTATGCCAGAGTTCATCAAACGCCTCAAGGCGTTGAATTGTTGAAGGGCATGGATGCCGGCAAGGATCAGACCTATTTTCTCAATCTTCTGGGTCAGAACGCCCTTTCAAAGACTCTGTTTCCCATTGGTTCCATGCAAAAGTCGGAAGTTCGGAGGATCGCTCAGGAATATGGGCTGGTGACGGCGGACAAAAAGGACAGCACGGGCATATGCTTTATTGGTGAGCGGAATTTTCGTGCATTTCTTGCCAAATACCTTCCTGCCCAGCCAGGTCCCATCTGTACGCTGAACGGGGAATGTGTCGGAAGCCACGAAGGAGCCATGTACTATACGCTGGGTCAGCGAAAAGGTCTTGGCATCGGCGGCGTGGGCAGCGGTGAGGCTTGGTTCGTCGTTGATAAGGATGTGGAGAAGAATGTGCTTTATGTCGCCCAGGGGAAGGATCATCCGAGGCTCTACAGCAATGGACTGGAGGCATCCGGCATGAACTGGATCCTAAAGGCGCCGGAACGGAATGTTTTTCGATGCTCTGCCAAAACCCGTTACCGTCAGCCCGACCAATCCTGTGAAGTGGAGGTTTTGGCGGGGAATACCGTAAAGGTTCATTTTGATCGGCCGCAGCGTGCGGTGACACCGGGACAGTCGCTGGTGCTGTATGATGGAGAAATTTGTCTCGGCGGGGGTATTATTGAGAAAAAATGGACAGAATAGAAGCGGTCCGTCAGGGGAAATTTTCCATGAATCCTGTCAAAAAATCTATTGACAATAGGGAGGTAGTTTGGTAAGATAATAAAGCCGCTTCGAGGAGCGGACGTGCCCGAAGCGAAGCGAAGGGCTGGGGAAGGACCTTGAAAACAACATAGTGTAGGGAAGACAAGGAAAAAGACGAAGTCAATTCCGGGCTATTGGAAGATAGCCAAAGAATGAGAAGGATTTAAACAGAAGAGTTTGATCCTGGCTCA